>JAJZKJ010000164.1 GCA_021804195.1 Acidobacteriota bacterium | reverse complement strand
CCTTGCTTTATGAACTGCAGTTCATAAAGCAAGGCTCGCTCGGCTCCGGTCATGCCGTAACGCTCTGGCCCGGCTTGTGCGGCGGTCAACAGCTTGGCAAAGTCTGATTGATTCAAATTGCGGCGGATATGCCGCTTGTCGGTGGCCACGTTCTGGCCATCCAGATATTCAACCGGGTTCACGGTTGCCCGGCGTTCGCGCATCATCCATCGGCAAAATGATTTGCAGCAGGACAAATAGAAGTTTGTGCTTTGAATGCTCAAGCCGCGTACCGGCTTGCCGTCGGCATCTATCGTATCCTTGCGGCGGTCGGCCAGTTCCTGCTGAACCTTGGCAGCGGATATGTCGGCATAAAACTTGAATCCGCAAGCCTTGGCCACGCTCTCAACGCGGTAAGCGGATATTTTAGCGTGCTTGGCGGTATTGCCGCGTGCCAACAGGTCAGCTTTCCAATCGGCGATATGTTGGCTCAACGGCGTACCAGCGGCCAGCGTATGGCCTTGGAGCAGGCCCCAGCGGGCCAAGACTTCGGTAGTCTGGTGCGGCAGCGTTTCCAGCCACTTCGCGGTATCTTGCGGCAGCGTTTCGCCACTGGCCCGGCAGTCAATCAGGCGCTGCACGTTGCGGCCAAGGGATTCGGTCAGGCGTTGATTCGCAAAGCCCGGCAATCGCATGATCCGCCCGTCAGCGGTGCGTAACTCGGCGTAAAACTTGTCATACGGAATTTGTTGCCCATCGGCGGTACGGCGTGTTGGTCGGTAGATACGCATGATTCACCTGCCTTTGCTTGGTTTGAATTCAACAGAAACATTGAGCGCCGCCAGCAGCTTACTGGCGGTGCGTAGCGTCAATGATTGATTGCCGTTTAGGAATCGGCAGACAGCCGCATCGGACACGCCGGATTCGATTGCCAGCCGATATTGCGACATGCCGGATCGGCTTATTAAGTCGCGTATTTGTTTATCAAGGTCGATATTCATGGTTACACCTTATCAGATAACAGAAGCGTTGTCAAGCGGTAAATCCCGGCCCGAATACCCCGTAAAAGCGGACATTTCCGGACATTTCTACGGGGCCTATGATCGGCTGGCCAGGTTTTCCAGCCGCCGCCGAGACTCTTCCAAAGGCCGGACAACATTCCAAGAAATAGCCAAATCGATGATCAGCTTGAGAGCCGCAAGCCGGTCGGAAGTTTTCGTGCTTCTGTTAAAAGCAATGCAGTGAAGATCACGGATAGCCTTGATCGTTGCCCGCAGGTTTACGGCTTGGAAACGGCGGGCGGCTTCCGAGGAAACTGTACCGATTTGTCCGGAGAATTCTGGGTCTTTACTCCAGTCACAGATCGTCGATTTGCTTACGCCGATTTCGGAAGCGATACGCCTGTAGCTCCAGCCAAGCGCTAGCAGATATGCGGCTTTTTGTTGCAACGGCGACAGCGTCGGATGCGGCGGAAAATCATCTTCAGTCAGTTCGATGGCCATTTTTTGGCTCCTTCTATCTGCCGATGCGCTTCGGCGGTTTGTACGGCTCCATTATCCTCGATTTCCGGCCCTCGTGCGATTTCGGATGATAAATAACCCGTCGAATCGCCCGGTGTCGCGTCTGGCGGCGGCCCTGCAAGTTTTGCCGCCTGGGTGCGAGCCTTGTTGTCGTGCGGCGACAAAATAGGTTGTGTAGAATTCGACACAACCTTTTTCCTGCCGCGTCCAGCCTCTTTGCCACCCTGGCGCTGCCGCTCCTTGGCCTCCGGGGCCAGCGCATTTTCAATTTTCAGGGCGACAAACGCCCGCTGAGAGTCACTGAATTGATAGGCCGCCGAATCGCCCGGCGATGCAATGGGCGGCGGACACGCGATAACCTTGGCCTTCAGGTGATAACAACGTCCGGCGTTTTTCAAGGCCCGTCGGATTCTACAAACCACGGGCGGCAGGCCGTCGCGGTTATGACCAGAGAGTTCGATACGCCAAATTTCAGCCGGTATCTTTGCCCGTGCCGGCAACGGCGGCGTTTTGGATCCCGCGCGGTTCTGGCGTTTTGGCCGTGCGGGCGGCGGTGCGTCAAATAATGGGCGGTCAATCATGGTCGGCCCCCAATCTTCGCCATCGCTTCATGCCAGCTTTGTTTTTCCCCGGATTCAATCGCCTTGAGTTTTGCCCATTGCTCTTGTGGAATATGGGATTCAATCGCGGCCCGTACCATCTCGCGCAAGGCCGATGCCGGCACCGCTTCCACTTCCGCACACTGCTCGCCGTACAGCTTAATAAATCCGACGGCCCGTTTGTCTTGGCGCTTGATCGCCAGTGGCAGAATATTGAATTGCTGAAACTGATCCGCCTTTACGGCCAGCCGTTCCCAAGTAAAATCGTTGCGGCCAGAAAACTTTGCCAGATTTTCCCGGATGCTTTTTTCAATCCCGTACCCAGAAGGATCGTGATCGCCGATATACAGGGCATGGATAGGCTTTTCAATTTGCCGCCAACCTTCCCCAATCCCCCATGCGAAAGAAGTGCTGGAGAATCCACGCAAGGGGTGCATGGGTACGTCATACTCCCGCGTAACCTCGGATATGCGGCCCGCAATGGTGTCCTTTTCCACGATCACGCAAACGTAATCCGGCAGGCTGGCCCAAAAGTCCTTTCGGTATGCGCCCGAAACAGTGTCCGCAAAATCCTCTAACCCGCTCCAGCTTGACGGCTTTTCAGTGCTACGGACGTTATCGACAATCCACGAATAAGGGATAACACCCTTTTTCCGCAGTTCCACCAATAGGCGCTGAATTTGGCCGTACGACCGCTTGCTCGTATCCGGCAGCCAGCCGGCGGATACGCAACGATACATCACGCCACGCACGGTATCAGGCTGTTCGCAAGCCAATATCTCGCCGGCAACGCACGCCAGCGGCAGGTTTTTCATGGATAGACCGGCCCGCATGATAATGCCGTAATTCCGGTTAACGTCATCCTCGCCCCAATTGGTGTCGCGCCCGGGTTCAAAGCCTTTGGCGCGGAGAATATCCAAAACCGTGACTAGTTTAGTTTTTTGCTTCGCTCCCGCTTTTTTCTGTATGGTGTTCATAAAATCCCCGCAACAAAGTTTGTTATCCAGCCCAGGCGATTCCAGGCGGCACGCCAGCGGCTTGGCGTTATGCCCAGAGCCTTGCGGCGCTTTCGGATCAGGCGGTCAAGTTTTATGGCGTCACGGTCGGTCATGGTTTCTTGCTCCTGTTTTCGGTCTCAATCTGGTGTGTGTTGCACACGCTTCGGTTGCCCTATAAGTGCGTGTACGCACCTTATAGGGGAAAACCGTGCGCGCGTGTCACACGGCGCTACCCTGTTAAGGGCATCGGAATTTTGGCCCATTGATGGGGGTTTCTGGCTCCCTTTGGCGGCCAAAAATAGACAGCCTTCTTCGCTGCCGCCTGCCGCAAAAGTTCCTTGGCGGTTCGCTCGGATACACCCAGTTCGGCGCTGAACCAAGCGGCATCATGCGGCGCGTCAGTCGCCAGCCCCGCCGCCGTCATCCAGTTTGGCTTTGGTGCCTTTGGCTCGGCCATTGCGACACGATCAGGCTTTTTACGCGGCTTAGGTTGCTTCAGGGCGTCAGGGTCAAGGTCTGGTCGGGCGGCCATACTCGGTGGTGTAAGCTCCCATACACTCGGTTCGGACGGCGGGAAGCTCCGACAAAGCGTATGTAGACTTACGCAACCGGCTTCCGCGTGCTCCCTTAGCCCGCAGTGCCAATCGACAGCCCGGCTTTGTGCTCCGGCCCCAGCGCCAAGGTCAGATATAGCCTTGCCCGATTGCAGGCCTTTGGAGGTGTGATGCACGCACAGGATTGCACAATCCAACTTGGTTGCCAGGGCGATCAACCGCGAAAAAAATGCGGCGATGAACGCATTATTATTTTCGTCGGCATCAGCGGGCAGCAGCTTGAAAATCGGATCAATGGTAATGAGATCAAAGCGCCGCGGCGGCACACGCTCAAGCATCGGGATTAGATTGTCTATCGTAATTGGATTTTCGCGAAAAGATACAAGCTCCACGCCGGATAGGTCAGGCTCGCCGTAAAGTTCGGCCACTCGCTTCAGTCGGTGGGTATTGGTGGACAGGGCAAGTTCACAGTCGATCATCAGGCTTGGGCCACGGCGGCATCGGTAATTGAAGCATGATCCGCCCGTCGCAACGGCGATATGCCAGTGCATTATGCTCCAGCTTTTAGCGGTTTTTGTTGCCCCTACCCATAGCCCGACTTCGCCACGGCGTAGGCCGCCGTCGATGATCGGCTCCGCCAATGGTTTTGGATTTGCCAGCAGGTCGGCCACGTTGGTGGAAAGGTCAAGGATGCTTCGCGGCGGCTCGGCAGGCATTGCGGCGGCGTTGATTTTAGCCAGTAGCGGCGCAATGTCGGTGGTTGTCTGGCCCGTGTCCAGTGCCAGCTTTACGCGGTCAGCGGCAGAGTAAATCTCGCACGCGCGGCCCAACTCGATACACTGCCCCAGCCAAAGGGCGGCATCAGCGTCGCCAGGAAACTCGCCGCGAATCGCGGCGACAAACTCCGATGCTTCGGTGGCGGCCACGCGGTCAAGTTCCGCCCGGATTGCAGCCGGCGTCGGAAACTCGGCCCGCTCGGCACTGCGCGATATGGATTCCAATACCAAGCGGTTACGCGGCGTGCTCCACTGATACCCGATCAGCTTTTCGGCGGCTTCGCGGATAAAAATGATTCGGTCAGCCTGCCGGTTCAGGCTTTCGGGCGCGCGACTAAGCAAGCTCGCCAGTAGATTTTTTTCGGCGTCGGCCCAGCGGACGGGCAGCGGAGTTTGTGTGTCTGCGTGATTTTCCGGTATAGTACCCATATCTCAATCTTTCCGGCCGCGCGGTTTTGTCACCGTCGCGGCCTTTTTTATGCGCGTTTCAAAATCGTCCATCGGTCGTTGCTCGGTGCTCCCGCCGCAATCCATGCGGTTAATTCGGCAACACTCCACAGCCGCCTACGGCCCAGGCGGAAGCCAGGCGGGCAACGGCCACCGGAAACCATGATCCGCCAGTGCGATTCGCTTACGCCCATCAGGCGCGCGGCTCCATGCGAATCGACAGCCAACGGTGATGCGGTATCAGGCGGTGGTGCGATTGCGGTGCTCATGGGCGAGCCTCCGCCTTGGTTGCACGGCGCGGACGCCAGGCAAGATTGCACCGCAGGCGGCGTAGCTCGGCTCGTGCGGTCTGAGCGCGTGCCGCGTCGCGGTCTCGCACGGCCTGTGCCAGCACGGCACCCCAATACAGGACGCTATCACGGCCAGCCCCATCGGGATCAAAGTTGTATGCCCGTGCCATAATGTGTACTCCTATGCTCGTACACCTATGGGTGCCAGCCGCAATTCCGGCGCAATTCCCAACGCAAAAGCCGCATAAAATGCGGCTAAAGTACAGGTCGATCAGTCGCAATTCGGTTGCAATCTTTTTTAGTGTTTCTGGTTTCCGGAGTGTTTTTTATTAAAGTCGTTCAGCCAGCGTCGGCAGGTGTCTTCGCTGACACCGATAGTACGGGCGAGCGCCGGAAAATCATTCATCATCGTTGGATGCGCGGAGCACGTGGCCAACAATTCCGCCCTTTTTGTTTCCGATTCCGCCTTGTTTAATCGCCCAGCCTTATGTTTTGCAGGCTCAACCGCCGCGGTGGCAGGCTCTGGCGATACCTTGGTCAGCAACGCCCGCGCAACGGCATCAATGGCTTTGGCGGTCAATTCCGGATTGCCTAACGCAGTCTCATTGGCCCCACAGTAATGCACCTGCATGTTACCTAAATAGGCCAGCCAAGAAACTTGGTCGCTTGGATATGTC
>JAJZKJ010000163.1 GCA_021804195.1 Acidobacteriota bacterium | reverse complement strand
TTTTGTGCAGCGCAGCCCGCAATTCATGCAGGTCGGCCATGCCCTCGGCCAGCGAGTCCCACTTGACGCCCCACCGTAGCCGATCGCCTTCGCCAGTTTTAACCCGCACGGCATTTTTTATATGAACCTCGGCGAGATACGGCCCCAGCATTTCAACAGCCATGCAAAAATTCTCGTAGCCTTCCACAACGGTATTGCCGGGGTCCATTATCACGCCGATGTACTTTGGGTTCAGCCCATCCACCATACGTACACACGCACTTGCGGTAGGCGTCAGAGACCCTTGGTGCTGCTCCAAACAGGCGCGAACGCCGTAGCGTTGAGCCAACCGCTCGATGTGCGCAAAGGCGCTGCGGGCGGCAGCAAACTGAGTGTT
Organism: Acidobacteriota bacterium; assembly: GCA_021804195.1. The sequence continues at coordinate 5,476 of JAJZKJ010000163.1, read as the reverse complement.
GTAATTGCGCAAGGCGTCGTAGTTGGGAGCGGTAACGCGGACGTTCATGCCAGAGCCGGCCGGCATAGCCGCCATTGCCGATTCCACGCTGGCGGGTTCGAGGCAGGTGTAATAAGGCGAAATGGCGGGCGTAGCCAGCCCAAGCTCCGCGGCCGCCTGCATAAGGCGCGGCAACTCGACAGCCAGCGCGTCTGGCGCTATGGTCGCGCGGTTATTATTCCAGTAGCCGTAAGGCCCATGCGCCGCAGCCGGAGCAGCAACGCGCCATTCGATGCCCTGAAAGCCGGCTTTAGCAACATGTTCGATAAGCTCATCCGGCGCAAGCTCCGGCAGAATAATTGAACAGATGCCGCAATGAATATCACCCATATCAATACTCCTTATGATGCCTCAGGTGTTTCGACGGCACGAATCGTCCTGCGCAGCCGCCGACGGCTTTTCAGCAGCAGCAAGCCTACAACCAAAAGCACGCCGCCGCAAAATATAAAGCTCACCCGACCTGAAATGGGGTTGGGTATGAACGCAAAGAGCATAACGGCCACGCCATACGCCGTGCTTAGCCGCCCGAGAATCAGGTACAAATGCGGACGATGATCGCTGATGCACTCAACGTGCGGGTCCACCGGCGTGCGCAGATTGGCCCGCAGTTTTTCAATGCGAGCCTGATGCTCCGGCGAACTGGCGCGGTAGAACAAGCCGGTCAAAAAAAACCATGCAGTGCCGATGAGAATGACGCCGACGGTGGTGAGAATGAACAAGCCATCGGCCTGCGCGTTGGCGTTGTGCTGACGGGCCAGCAGTGGAAAGAGGAGTCGCAGTAGAGGTCCGCTTTCTATTTTCAGCGCCAGCGCCGCCGCCAGCGACACCAGCGCCGTACTCCAGGCGGCCCAGCCGGGCGTCCGCAGATAAAACAGCCCATACACCAGCGGCAGCGTGAGCGGCAGGGTAAGGCTGGCCGCGAGTTGATTGGTAAGGTCAAACAGACCCGTCAGATGCATGGTGCTTAAGACAAGCCCGACAGCGGTAATCAGAGCGCCAAATACCAGCGTAAGCACCTTGCTCACCACCAGCAGCCGCCGTTCGCCGCATTGCGGATTCATAATGGGCAGGTAAAAGTTGCGCACCAGCACGCCGACGCCCTGGTTAAGCACAGCGTCCATACTGGTGATGGTGGCGGCGAAAATGCCGCTTACCAGCAGACCAATAAGTCCGCGCGGCATGGTATCAAGACACACCGCCACATACGCCGCCTCCGATGGGTGCTGCAGTTTGGGAAACTCGGCGTGCAGGTTGGGATGCGTGATGATGGCCGTCATGGCCGGCAGCAGCCACAAAACAGGCGCAAGCAGCAAACCGATGATTGGAATGAGCACCATGCGCCTGGCCTCGCGATCGCTGCGCACCATCAAATATTTGGGCGACATTTCAATGCTGTTATACACCAGCATGTTCAGCAGCAGCATGGCGGCCATCCAGCCAAACAGCATCACCGCCGGCGTCTTGGCGGTCCAGTCAAAGTAATAGCTCGGCACCTTGTGAATAAACCCGCTGATACCGCCAACCGCCGGCTGACGCAGCGCCAGCACCGCCGCCACCGCTGTGATGGCCGCAATTAAAAACATCTGAATAAAGTCGTTGGCCGCCACCGCCCAGGCGCCGCCGGCAAATGAAACCAGCGTGATGACCCCGCCGCAGACAATCAACGTAAGCACAATGCCGACGCCAAACACCGCCGACATGAAAACCGCCACTGCGTTAAGCCCCACCCCGGCAAGTAAAATAAGCAGCGGCAGCTTGACCCAGGTGTAAAACTGCTGCGTCGGCCTGCCATAGCGCTCGTACACAGCTTCCATCCAGGTAATGACGCGCAGCCGCCGCAGCCGTCTGGCGCCCAAAAAGAATACGGTGACGTATCCCACGACGTTGGCAAGGTACAGCACCAATACGAAAGTGCCGTCATGGTAGGCCTGCCCCGCCGCAGCGGTAAAGGTCCAGGCGCTGAATCCCATAAACAGCGCCGCGCCGGTAATCCACCATGGCATTGAACCGCCGGCGCGGAAATAGTCGGAGGTGTTTTTACTTAAACGACGGAACAACACGCCCGCGGCCATTATGAATGCAAAATACAGTCCAATGACCAGATAATCGTAAATTGATAATTTCATCCGCTGCTCCAACGACCACATTTAACCCGGCCCCATACTCGGGCTACGCCTGCCGCAGCAGTACTGCCGCCCAAGGCCGCAGGGTCACAACCACGCGTAAGTTGCCGGCGGCATCCGCAGCCAGCCGATCGCACCGCGTGCTCATCGCCTGTTGCCGCAGCGAAGCCACTATCTGGCGGTCAGGCTGCTCGGGAGAGCCTGCGGCTCCTGCGGCGGATAGTGATGCCACAGCCCGACAATTCTGCCCGTGGCTTTATGCCGGGTTATAACCCCATCGAGCCACTGGTGCACGGGTTTGCCAATAACCGATGGCTGCGTGTACACGGCCCGCCGCCAGGCGGCATAAGGTGCTATTAAAGTGCCTGCCGCTAAATTTGCCAGTTCTCGCCGTTTAAATACGGCGCATTTTTTCAGATAGGTCTTGGAATCGCCGGGCGGGCTGACGACCGGGTGTGACGGTGCGTTTGACGACACAATGCCCATTAGCGCAATGTACCGGCCTCGCGTGCCGCGGCACCGCTGCGCGATGTTACAGACCGCACCATCGCATGGGCCGCAGTTGCAGCAAGCTAACTTATTCAAACACTGCAACCGGCACGCCGATGAGGGCCGAGCGTACCCGCGAGGCAATGGCCTCAAGTTCATCCGCCGTCAGCTTGGCAGCGTACGACTCTGTGGTTTGCCGCGCTACTGTGTATAGTTGCACCAGTTTGATGCGCCCCGCGGACGCCATGATTGCCGCAAGCCGGGCGATGTACGCGTCAATTTCGGCGGGCGGCGGCGGCTCGTTGTGTATGCGCATGAGCAGGGTCTGAATGACGGTAGGCCGGGTTTGGCAACACCAGGCGAGATTGCTCAAAATGCGGCCCAGCGGCACTGCGGAGCGGTCTACCAGCTTGTAGTAGGCCTCGGTGCCGGCATCGAGTTTGGCCCATACTTCGCCATTGTGCTGATCCATAAACTCCAGTGCAGCACGTACCGCCGGCCTGTGGAACATGCTGGCGTTGGTAATCAGTACAAGTTTAACCCTCGTGAGCCGGCGCCCGGCAAGCGTTTCGGCAGCCATTCGCACACACTGCGGAAACAGCGGCTCGGTTGTCGGCTCGCCATCGCCGGAGAAGGCAACATCATTAAGCCGTCGCAATTGCGGCGAAATTTTATCGAAAGGGTCGTGGGTATAGATGTCGCCCGATTGCACCACGGCAAGCAGGCCGTCAAGTTCGGCCTGCACCTGGGCAATATCCACATGCGTTAGCGTCGGCGGCTCTTTGCGGTTGACGCTGCAATAAATGCAGTCAAAATTGCATACTTTGTCAGGGTTAAGGTTGATACCCACGCTTATGCCGCCGCTGCGGCGCGATACAACCGGGTATACATAACGATTGGCGGCCCATTGCCGCGGGTGTTGGGCAAAAGCGCGGCGGTTCTCCGGGAGTTGGGCGGTATCAGCGGCCGACTTTGACTGGGTCATGAAAGCGCACCTCTCGAACGTTTGACGTTATGGCACATAGTCAACTAGCATAACACCTTAGGAGCCTGTCCGGGTAATAGCGGCCTTGCGATGGGCCTCAAATGCGACCGATGCGCGGCGGAGGACCGAGGCGACTCTGGAAGGTGAGTCTGCGAGGTCCGACAACAAAGCAGACGGTGCATTTCAGGCTTGCCCTGCCGGGCGGTATGCCTTTTGGCCCCCTCGGCGGCGCGGCTCCGCGACGACGAAACTGAGTGTTGCTTGTAGAATAAAAGGGTATAGATGCCCCCGGAAAATGAGCCAGAAACATCGGCCCAAGCCTCACCCGCCCGGGCCACCTCCGCCAAGAGCGCTACGCGCGTGGGCGCACCTGCATTATCGCCGGCGCCCGAACCGCCGCCGGCGCCGGCGGTGCCGCCCGAAGAGCCGCTGGCCATTATTTCGGATATTCACGGCAATTTTGAAGCTCTTACGGCGGTCATGGCTGAGATCAAGTCACGCGGTATCACACGCATTTGCTGCCTCGGCGATGTTATAGGCTATGGCCCCAATCCGCTGGAGTGCCTGGATACCGTTATTGAAAATTGCGAGTTTACGATCATGGGCAACCATGATTTCGCAATATTCTATGAACCGTTCAATTTCAATACCGCCGCTGAAAACTCGGCCTTCTGGACGCGCCAGCAGTTTGAAAAAGACCCTGACCGCACCCGGCGCAACCGCCGTTGGCGCTACCTTGGAGCCATGCAAACGCGCATGAATAACAAGCGGTTTCTGGCGGTGCATGGTTCGCCGCGTCGGCCCATCAACGAATACATCTTTCCCGACGATATATACTCGGCAACACAGAAGCTTGCGAGCATTTTCGACCGATTCAGCCATTTATGCTTTGTAGGTCATACCCATGTGCCGGGCGTATTTGTGCCGCATCCTGATTTTTATTCGCCGATAGACCTGAATCAGCGGTACGACATTACCGAGGAGCGGGCGATTATAAACGTCGGCAGCGTGGGCCAGCCGCGCGATCATGACCCGCGGGCGAGCTTTGCCATTCTGCATCACGATCATGTGGAGTTTGTGCGCGTTAACTATGATATTCACGCCACGGTGGAAAAGGTGCGGGCGATTGACGCGCTCGACAACTTTTTGGGCCAACGGCTTATAGAGGGGGCCTGATGGCCCGCACCGCCAACAATCGGCCCGGCGGTAAAGCAGCACGGGCCGCATCCCTGAAAGGTAATGACTCATGGATATGAAGAAATTCATACAGATTATGCTGTTCTCACTGGCCGCCGCCGTGGTGGTGGAGCTGGTGCTGAACCACTTCAGCCAAAACAAACATAAGGCTGCCGTCGAAGCGGCCAAACTGGTTGCAAACACCACCAACGCCACGCCGCTGGCGGTTACCAAAAACGCGGTTCCGCCGCAGATTATTACCCTGGGCAGCGCTGTCGCGGGCCAACCATATAAGTTGGCGCTGCAAATCAACACCGCCGGCGCAGGCATAGAAGAGGTGCAGCTTAACGCCAGCGACTACCGCGAAACCGAATCTTCTAAAACCGGCCTCGTGCTCCTGCGAGCGCGTAAAGACTGCCCGCTGCCATTCAGTACACGCTATATTATTGCAGGCGGCCATGCGTATGATGCGCGGAACCTGGTGTGGCGGGCCAAAACCAAAGGGCGAACGCCCACGCAAGTTACGCTGGAATACGCCATTGCGCTTAACAGCAAAGAGCTCTTTACGCTTGATAAAACCTTTCGCATTAATCCTAAAACGTACAATGTGACCATCACTTCAAGCATTAAAAACCAATCGGCGGTGCCGCTGAAAATCGCGATA
>JAJZKJ010000162.1 GCA_021804195.1 Acidobacteriota bacterium | reverse complement strand
GGTGTTGTTATCGGCGGCATTGCGGCCGGCGCCGTCATAGTTGGTGGAAGCGCCGTTGAATTTCCAGTAGCCGGTGTACTGCAGGGTAAAGTTGATGTTCTGCCACGGCCAGTAGCCGGCCTGCAGAATGTAACCGTTGGATTGCGGACTGCCGCTGGCACTGCCCGAAACCGCGGCGGGCGCGAAGAGCGTCGAGTCGCTGGTGCCGGAGTTGGCGAATACGCCGCCGGTCAGGGCATAGCGGTCACCCAGATGATAGGTGGCGTTCATGCGGGCGGTGTTGAGCTGATGACGGCTCAGCCCGGCAGCCCCGGCGAGCAGGCTGGCATTCAGATCGCTGCGCTCGTGAATCGCGGTTCCGTACACCGAAAGTTGATTGGCGCCCAGTTGCTGATCCAGCGTGAAATCGGCGGCAATGTCGCGGTAGATATCCCGTGGCCCGGAGATGGCATTGGGGTAACTGCGCGCATACATGCCATAGCCGCCAACTTCGAGCATGGTGTTCGCGCCAAACTGTTGTTGCCAGGCCAGGCGGGCATAGGGCGCGACGCCTTGCAGATTGATGCCAAAGCCCACGCCATCGGGCGGTTCAACGCCACCCACATGGAAGGAACGATAAGCGGTCAGGTCGAGATACAGATGGTTGTCATACATGCCGTAGACGCCCACGCCAGCCACATCCTGAGCCAAACCTCCGTCGATCAAAGTGGATGCGATGGGAGAGGGAGCAGAGTCGGAGGAAATCCAGGGAAAGCCCCAGGCCGGGGTGGAATTCCACAGGTCCTCGACGGTTGGATTGTTGTTGAAGTCGAGCCCATAAACCAGCGTCTTGCCGCCCAGTTCAGTGTGGTTGGCAATTCGAATATCGGTGTTGTCCATGCTGAAATGGTCGGCCGCGCCGGCATAGGTGACCTGCATGAAACTGCCGGCATGCGCCGACCAGGCGCCGGCGAGGAAAATGCTCATCTGCTGGGGAAATTCGACATTTCCATTTTGGGTTCCCGGTTGGGCTGAGCGGGTGAGCGTGTCAGAGATCTGAAACATCACCGAGACCGGCAGAAACTGATTCAATGCGAGGCCGGCGGCGTTACCACGGCCGGGTGCTTTGATCCGGCGCATGTTGCTGAGCGTATAGCCATTGAGTTTGAACTGACGTCCGAAGGCCGTCAATTCCGGCGGTGTGGTGTGACAGGTGCTACAAGGGAAGCCGGTCTGACGGGAGTAACTGGGCACGGCCCAGGCGACCGTACCCAATCCCAGCACCAGCAAGCCGAACCACAGGCGCAGCCGCGAATTTATAGGCATCGGGAATCACCTCATGAAAAATTGCGACCGTCTTTTTCAGCCGCAAGTCCAACTTATCCGGCGTACCGCCATGACTAACATGACTTGCAACATGAATCAGCATGAGGGGCGCAAACGCAAGTGTGAGCGGCATCACTTCCAGGCTCCGAGTGCCAAGTGCCAGGATGTCCGGGCGGATAAACACGCGGCCGCTGGGTGTAAATACACTGCGGCGGCTGGCGGCTGGGTGATAACGCGCAATGAGCAATCGTGAGAAGTCAACGCGGCAGCGAAATATTTGAATTCAACCGCTCCTGCATGGCGCACCACTGCCGATTAAGCCAGTGCGCGAGCCGAATTGGGATTCCGGTTGGTATGGTCCGTCGCGTGCAATAGATTCAGGTATGTCAGCCACTATCATGCGGCCGCGCATCACGGATTTAGCGGCAACAGATGCCGCAATTTCCCAAACCACATTGGAAGGCCAGCGGGACGCCGGCAGTCTGCAGCCTTTGCTTCGGCCCCGCTCCGTTGCGGTGATCGGCGCGTCCCGAAAACGCGGCGGCATCAGCGGCGAAGTTTTTCACAATCTGTTGAGCTTTGGCTTCAACGGGCCGGTCTATCCGGTGAATCCGAACTCGCCGGTCGTGCAGTCGATCGCGGCGTATGCCAGTGCGCGGGATCTTCCAGCGGCGGTTGATCTGGCGGTGATCGTGGTTCCCGCTTCAGAAGTGTTGGAGGCCGCGCGTGATTGTATCGCGCGGGGCGCGCGCGGGTTGCTGGTGATCTCCTCCGGTTTCGGCGAGACCGGAGCGGCAGGCAATGCGCAGCAGGATGAGCTGGCCGCGCTGTGCCGGCAATCCGGCGTCCGCCTGGTCGGCCCCAACTGCATGGGGATCATCAATACCCATCCCGGAATTCGCCTGAACGCCACATTCGCGCCGCAGTTACCGCCCGCGGGTAATGTTGGCTTTTATACCCAGAGCGGCGCCCTCGGGTTGGCCATTTTCGAATATGCGCAACGGCTGGGGCTCGGCCTTTCAAGCTTTGTGTCCATCGGCAACAAGGCGGACGTTTCGGGCAACGATCTGCTGCAATACTGGGAAACCGACCCGGCGACCGATGTCATTCTCATGTATCTCGAGTCCTTTGGGAATCCGCGTAAGTTTCGGCAGATCGCGCGGCGAATTTCGCGATTCAAACCGATCATCGCGATCAAAAGCGGGCGCACCCAGGCGGGCGTGCGCGCGACATTTTCTCATACCGGCGCGCTGCTGGCGGGGTCCGATCGCATGGTGGACGCGTTGTTCCGGCAGACCGGCGTGATCCGCACCGACACCCTGGAGGAGATGTTCGACCTGGCCACGCTGCTGAGCAGCCAGCCGCTGCCCACGGGGCGGCGCGTCGGCATTATTACCAACGCCGGCGGGCCCGGCATTCTTTGCGCCGATGCCTGCGCCGCCGAAGGACTGGAGATCCCCGAGCTGACCCCGGACCTGGCGCACGTGCTGCGCGGTTTTCTGCCAGCCCATGCCGCGGTCGGGAACCCCGTGGATATGGTGGCGTCAGCGCCGCCGGAGCATTATAAAAAGGTGATCGAGCTGATGGGTTCCGATCCCTCGCTCGATGCCCTGATCGTGATCTTCGTCCCGCCCCTTGCCATCAAAGACGAGGATGTGGCCCAGGCGATCGTTGAGGCGGCCCGGGCATTGCCACGGCCCAAACCGATTTTGAGTGTCTTCATGTCAGCGCGGGGCGTACCCAGCCTGCTGCAACAGCCTAAACATCGGATACCCTCCTATGGCTTTCCCGAAAGTGCGGCCCAGGCGCTGGCGCGGGTGACAAAATATGCGGAATGGAAGCCAGGCGCGCCGGAGACCGTGACCCGGCCTTCCGGCTTGTGCGCTACGCAAGCCCGTACGCTGATTGAGCAGGCCCTGGCGGCGGGGGGTGAAGTGTTGCCGCCGGACGAGGTGAATGAATTGCTCGCCTGTTACGGACTTATCACGCCGCGACAGGGCATGGCCGGGAATAAGCTCGAAGCGGTCCGCCTGGCGCAAGAGTTGGCGGCGCCCGTGGCCATTAAAGCGATTGCCCCGGACGTGCAGCACAAAACCGACGCCGGCGGAGTACGCCTGAATCTGCGCGGCGAGCTGGCCGTGAGTGAAGCCGTAGAGGCCATGGCCTCAACCCTGACGGCGCACGGCCATACCCCGCAGGGCTATCTGGTGCAAGCCATGGCGCCGGCCGGGGTGGAGATGATCGTCGGCATCGTGCACGACCCGCAGTTTGGCCCCATTTTGGCGTGCGGAGCCGGCGGCGTTGCCGTGGAAGTCATGAAGGATGTCGCGGTGCGGCTGACGCCGGTCAGCCATGACGAAGCCGGCGAACTGGTGCGCGGTCTCAGAATCTATCCGCTCTTAACGGGCTTTCGAGGCGCTCCCATGATGGACGTGAAGTCGCTTCAGGAACTGATCGTAAGGGTCAGCTTTATGGCGGAAGATCTTCCGGAAATCGCCGAGCTGGATTGCAACCCGGTCATTGTGCACCCGCAGGGCGCCGTAGTGGTCGATGCGCGGGTGCGGCTGCGGATGCCGGTGAAGGCGAAGCAATAATCGCCGCCTGTACTTTTTTTAGCCTAATCCGCTCCAGCCTGCTTTGCAGAACTGAGCCTTCCAGGCTCTCATCCCGCGCGGCGGGACGGGGATTCGGGTTCCAGTTTCTCTTTCCGATCCGCCCACAAGGCCGCCAAATAAAAGAACATGCCCAGCAACACCAGCGGGCATCCGATCATGGCATAGGCGATGAAATACAGCGGATGAACGGAAAACAGGGTAGCCAGAAAAACGATGAGGCCGGCGCAGATCAACAGCGCCGCCCAGCGCAATCGCGATTTCGCCACGCTCATTTCCACACCCCTTTGGGCAGGCCATTGGCCGCAGCATCGGCGGCCGCGCCTTTCCAGATCGGATCCTGCGCGATCCCGGTCCGATCGTGGATGAATTCATGACAGTTGCTGTTCAGGCATGACAGGCGGTTCGCCTGGATGGCCGCCATCATGCCCGGCTTTTTGTGATGCCCTTTGGCTTCTTCGAAGTTCCGGGCGCCGGCATGGCAGTGCAAACATTCGCGATTGTTATAGGGGGTGTAGAGCTTGATCTTATCGGGCGATGGCACCTTGCCGAAGTACTCCACATAGACGTGGCGCAGTCCGCGGAGCTTCGCGCGGTAGTCGCCAAACATCGTGTAATCGGTGTGACAGGTAAAGCAGGCCTTGTTCTGCGGCACCCAGTGGTTCTGGAAATGTTTGGCGGGGATGAAGCTGGGATCGTTGATGTACAGGCTTTTGCCATAGTTGTGCATGACATGGCAGGAAAGACAGAAACGGGTCGTTTCCGAGCTGGCCATGTGCTGCGTGAACGAAGCCCACATGGCAAACCCCGGCAAGAGAATCAGGGCCCCAAAGGTCAGCACCTGATCGACCGGCGCCCGCATATGAGCCGCACGCCAGGCCACGGCCGCGGCCAACATCAGGCTGATGATCACCAGCAGTGCAATCAGCGCGGTTGTCGATAGCGGCATATCAGTCTCCCGTGAGAGGAATAAAACTGCTTTTTTGCCTCGCTACATTACTTTTTGCCCAGCTGCCGGACGTAGTTCACCAACTGTTTGCATTCCTGAGGGCCGAGTTTCGACAAGAACCCGTCCATATTCTTCCCCTTACCCTTTTCGATGAACTGCAACAGCTGCGGATCCGTATGCTTTTGCACGGCGGCCGAATGCAGGTCCTTCACGTGCTCCTTGCGGCCCTTGGCCGTGTGCCCGCGCCCGTCCTCTCCGTGACAGGTAGAGCACTGATCCAAATAGACTTGCTGGATGTCCACCTTGGCACCGGCCTTCGCGGCCGGCAGTCTTGCATCATGCAATCCACGCGCACCGAGCGCCACGCTTAAGACGATCAGCCCCCCGAATGCCAGGATGACCCAAGCGCTCGCACGCCCCGGTTTGGTTGTCATCATGTCCTCCTTTTCTCCTTCAAAATGCACGACTCCATTCGATGGTCAGAATGTTCGCGCCGAAGTTGTTCAACGGGATCAGCTCTTCGATGTAATACACTCGCTGCAAATCGACCGTGAAGCTGCCGTATCCCGGGACCGTGTAGCGCACCCGCCCGGTGGCGTATGGGTAGCGTTCCGGCCCGTAGGCCGGCACCTCTCCCGTCACCCCGCCCAGGCCGGTGAGACGGACGTAATTTCCGCTAAACTCCAGATCCAGATGCTTGGTTGGTTCAGCATGAATGCCCGCCATCAGAACGCGGTTGATGGTCCGATCGAAGGCGGTCTGATTGAGCGGAGGAGTCCCGCGGATAAAGACCACATTGGCATGCAGATCGTTCTGCCGGTAGCTGAAGCCGCCGAAGAGTGAAAAGCGCCGGCTGAATTCATACGTTAACTGCGCCGCATTGCCTCGCGCCCGGTCATGAAAGTCAACATTTTCAAGCAGCGTCGCGTTCCGGGCGTTGATGGTGTCGGAGAACATGAGACTATCCAGCGGCGAGACGCGGACCGTCCAATAGGTACTTTCA
>JAJZKJ010000161.1:4020-5877 GCA_021804195.1 Acidobacteriota bacterium | reverse complement strand
GGTTTATGGCTCAATGACGAGCGATAGTCCATGAATGGGTCGCGGCAAGTTGTTGACCTGGTCCGGAAATGCCGCGGAAAACAATGGGGATCTTGAACTGACCGCCGGACATGTGGCGGATTTTAGGGGCATTATTTACAATCTGGTCGAACCCCACCAGGGAAAACGAAAAGGTCATGAATTCGACGATCGGGCGCAGACCCGCCATGGCGGCGCCGATGCCCAGCCCGGCGAAGCCGCATTCTGAAATCGGCGTATCCACCACGCGCGTCGGACCGAATTTGGCGAGCATCCCCTGCGACACCTTATAGGCGCCGTCGTATTCGGCCACTTCCTCGCCAATGAGAAAGACGTCGGCGTCGCGCTGCATCTCTTCGCACATCGCCTGGTTGAGAGCTTCTCGAAATTGCATCATGGGCATAAACATTCGCCTCAATACATAGTCATCTTGCAGGGAGTCACGACCGGTACGGTCCAAAGGGATTCGCATAAATATCGCGCCATACATCGTCCAGCTCCGGGTCAGGATCCTGCTCGGCGCGATGATGCGCCTCTTCCACCTGCTTATGGATTGCCTGGTGGAGCGCGTCGATTTTTTTCTCATCCAACAGGCCCTGGTCCTTGAGCTGTTTTTCCAGTCGCCCGATCGGGTCGTACCGTTGGTATTGCGCGAGTTCCTCCTTGGTTCGATATTTTTGCGGATCCGACATGCTGTGTCCGCGATAGCGATACGTCTTGACCTCCAGGAAGATGGAGCCATTGCCGCCGCGGCAATACTCGGCCGCGGCCTGGCTCATCCGGTACATGGCCGGACAATCCATGCCGTCCACATCCTTGCCGGGAATGCCGTAGGCGTCGCCCGTGCGCAGCTTCAGATCAGTCACCGCCGAGGCGCGTTGCACGTGCGTTCCCATGCCGTAACAGTTGTTTTCAGCCAGAAAAACAATCGGCAGCTTAAAAAGACCCGCCAGGTTCAGCGCCTCGTGAAAAGCTCCCTGGTTCATTGCTCCGTCGCCGAAATAGCAGAACACGACGCTCTCTTGCCGCCGATACTTGATCGCCCAGCCCAGCCCCGTCGCCAGCGGAATATGTGCCCCGACGATGGCGTGCCCGCCGAAGAAATTCCGTTCCCGGTCGAAAAAGTGCATCGAACCGCCCTTGCCGTGCGAACAGCCGGTTGACTTGCCGTAAAGCTCGGCGAACAGCGGATAAATATCGGTCCCGCGGGCGATGGCATGACCATGATCGCGGTACGCCGTGATGATGTAATCAGAGGGCCGCGCCGCCGCCAGACTCCCCACGGCCACGGCTTCCTGGCCAATGTACAAGTGGCAGAAACCGCCGATTTTCTGCTGTTGGTAGGATTGGGCGCAACGCAGCTCGAACTGGCGTATCAGCGTCATTTGCCGATACCAGTCGAGCAATTGGGAAGGAGATGGTTCGATTCTCTGGCTTTGTTCAACCATGGTGGTCACTTGCCGCTCCTTTGTTTTTCCCATGCAGAAATATTCCTCTCCGCGGAATTCGTCGGCGTAAGGTCCAGATGCCGACAAATGCCTCCTGGCACATTTCCTCTTATCCGCCGCGGAACAGCTTAGGATCTCTTTTAAGTTCCCTCTCGTCACCTGAATCATACTATTTTAGCCATTAACCAGGCAAATGTCCCGTGCGTTTTTCCCTGTGGAATCGCCGGTTCTCCGTAGAAGATCGTCACCGTCGATCCGGTGACAAAGTAGCGCAGCCCCAGGCTCTTGATGACGTCGGTGGTGTAACGCAGAAGATCAGACGGCTCCATGCGAGAGCCTCCGGGCGGCTTCGCGTTGCATCTCTGACGCCTTCCAATCCGGGTGCTCCGCC
>JAJZKJ010000161.1:0-4010 GCA_021804195.1 Acidobacteriota bacterium | reverse complement strand
CGGGCACTGGAGTACATGCTTTGGGAGATGCAGAGCCGCGCCGGTCTTGGCCCGCAGGACTTCCGCCATCTGCTCGTCCACTGCTTCGATGCGGGCCGCCGAAATATTTCTCATGGTAGCCATAATGCTATTCTATCGCCGGCTTCCAGCCGGCTCAAAGAACACGCCCCCAGCGGTCTGGGCCGTGGGTGTGGCCGGATTTCATGGCAAACCTATCTGTGCCGCGACGGCAGGCGCGATGCGGTGCTGCGGATTTTGTAGCGCCGACTTCCAAGTCTGCGTCGGAACCGCTCGTCCCGTCGCGCCGGGACCTCTCCCGGGTCCGGCGCCGTGCTTGCCGGGGATTCGCCGGCGCGCCGACGATGGCGGGCGGCCGCCGATCCGTTATCATCATGGAGGCGGAATCCAGAAAACGCGGCGATGATACATAATATATTTAAATATGTACGATATGTGTTTATGACTCTGCTGGCTCTGTCCGTCCTGGCGGTGCTGGCGTTCGGGCCGCGCGGCGGCGCGGTCATTCCGCCCCACCGCGTGGTGATCGAATACTGGGAGAAATGGACGGGGAACGAAGCGCGGCAGATGCGGAAAATCGTCCACTCGTTCAACCATACCGTCGGCAGGCGGCGCGGCATTTACGTGCGCTACCTGTCCACCAGCAACATCGATCAGAAAACACTCATCGCCACAGCGGCCGGAGTTCCACCGGATATCGCCGGCCTCTGGGATATGGACCTGGCCGCGTTCGCTTCGCTCGGGGCTCTTACGCCCCTGGGCCGGTACGCCCGGGAATACGGCATCACGGCCCATACCTATCAACCCGTCTACTGGCGGGCGTGTCATTACCATGGCCGCCTGTACGCTCTGGTGAGTACCCCCATGGCCGTGGCGTTGCTCTACAACAAGCAAATATTCCGGCGAAACGCGGCGAAGCTTCGCGCGGCGGGTCTGAATCCCAACCAGCCGCCGAAGACGCTTGCCCAACTCAACCGGTATGCCCGTGTTCTGACGAAATTCGGGTCGCACGGGCGGCTCCTCCGGGCGGGATATCTGCCGATTACCAGTTGGTATGTCAATGAAACTTATCTGTGGTTCGGTGGCCGAATATGGAATCGCCGGACCCGCCGGTTTACCCTTACCAGTCCACCGGTGATTCAGGCGTATCGCTGGATTCAAAGCTATTCCCAATGGTTGGGCGTGCGCGCGATGATGGGTTTCTATTCGGGACTGAGCAACTTCGACTCACCCCAGAATCCTTTCCTGACCGGTCAACTGGTCATGGAACAGCAAGGACCCTGGATGGCCAATTACATCTATCACCTCAAGCCGGGCATGTCGACGCGGCGCTGGCCCAAGAAGCTCGAACTGAAAATGCCGCTGCGGAAACGAGTGAAGAATTACGCCTGGGCTTTCGCGCCGTTCCCTTCGGCCGTGCCGGGGCTTAAGAACGTGACCTACGCCGGCTTTGATTGTTTCGTCATTCCCCGCGGCGCGCCCCATCCCCGCAAGGCGTTCGCCTTCATCGCCTATGTCAACCGCCAGAAGGTCATGGAACGCTTGTGCATGATGCAGGGAAAAAATTCGCCGCTGGCCAGGGTAAGCCGCAATTTTCTTGAGCACAGCAAGAATCCGTACGTCAACGTGTTTGAGAAGCTTGCCGGCGGTCCCAACGCCCACGGTCTGCCGCGGATTCCCATTATGCCGCGGGTATACGCCGAACTGAATATCGTAGCCCAGCGTGTGGCGCTGCGGGAGGCCGCGCCGCGCCAGGCGCTGGCCCGGGCGCAGAAACGGCTCCAGGCTCAGTACGACAGGTACGAAACGATCCAGCGGCTGCGGCGGGCGGAGGAAGGCCAACGCCCCGGTGCGGGAAAACCCGCACGCCCGGGCACGGCGCCACGGTGAGGGGGATTTTCCATGGTCCATACAAAAATCGAAACACGTAATTTTCTCAAAGGAATGGCGTTTTTATCCCCCTGGCTGATCGGTCTGACCGTGTTCCTGGCGATTCCCATCGGCCTTTCTCTGTATTTGAGCTTCTGCAACTATCCGCTGCTCCAACCCCCGCTATTCATCGGACTGCGGAATTATTCGCACATGATCCATGATCCGGTATTCTGGACCGCGCTGGAAAACACGCTGGCTTACGCCGCCATGGCGCTGCCGGCGGGTATGATCATCGCCCTGGGCGCGGCCTTGCTGCTCAACAGCAAGGTCCGGGGTTTATCCTTGTACCGCACCCTTGTTTTTCTGCCGTCGCTGCTGCCGGCGGTGGCGTCCGCCATGGTGTGGCTGTGGTTGTTTAACGCCAAACTCGGTCTGCTCAATTTTGCGCTGCGCAAACTGGGCGTGACGCATCCGCCCGCCTGGCTCTCTTCGCCGCGCTGGGCCATGCCGGCGCTGGTGCTCATGAGCTTCTGGGGGATCGGCAATACGGTGGTGATTTACCTGGCGGGGCTGCAAAACGTGCCCCGGGAACTCTACGAAGCCGCGGATATCGATGGGGCCGGCGGGTGGCGCAAAATCCGGCACGTGACGTTGCCGTGCATCTCGCCGGTGATCTTTTTCAATCTGGTGATGGCGATCATCGGTACACTGCAGAACTTTACCGCGCCGTTCATCATGACCGGCGGCGGGCCGGTACGGGCGACTTATTTTTACACCATGTATTTATACGACAGCGCGTTTAAGTATCTGCGGATGGGCTATGCCAGCGCCATGGCCTGGGTGCAGTTTCTGCTGATTCTGGCCCTGACCGCCCTGGCGTTCTGGAGCGCCCGGCACTGGGTGCATTACCAGGGTGGATAACGCATGAGGCCTTCGACATTCAAGGTGAAAGCCCGCCCGCGACGCCGGGCGTTGTATTGGAAAAAAACGCTCACGCATCTGGCCCTGCTCACCATAGGCGCCGTGGCGATCATTCCTTTTCTCTGGACGTTGTCCACCAGTTTGAAAACCAATCGGGCGGCGGTGGCCTACCCGCCGCAGTGGATTCCGCACCCCTGCCGGTGGAAGAATTATCTCGACCTGTTCAACACCCACGAATACCATTTTCTGCTTTGGACGCGCAATTCGCTGTTCCTGGCGGCGCTGGTGGTGACGGGCGCGACTCTTTCCAGCGCGATTGTCGCTTATGGTTTCGCCAAAATCAGATTCCGGGGTCGCGGCATTCTGTTTGCCGTGCTGCTCGCCACCATGATGATCCCCTTTCCCGTGCTCATGGTTTCGTTGTTCATCATTTTTCGCTGGCTGGGCGATCATACCGGTATGGCTTGGCTGGGAACTTTCAAACCGCTGTGGGTTCCGGCATGGTTTGGCGTGGCATTCAATATTTTCCTTCTGCGGCAGTTTTTCCTGACTATACCGGATGAACTTTCCGAGGCGGCCCGCATCGACGGTTGCTCGGAATTCGGCATTTTCACCCGCGTGATTCTGCCTTTGTCCAAGCCGGCGTTAAGCGTCGTGGCGCTGTTCTCCTTTCTGGGAGTGTGGAACGATTTTATCGGGCCGCTGGTCTATCTTCAGCGGGCCGATCAGTTTACGCTCGCCCTGGGTTTGCAAAGTTTCCAGTCGCAGTTGGGCGGCACGTCGTGGAACATGCTCATGGCGGCCAGCGTGCTGGTCATGCTGCCCGTATTGGTCCTGTTTTTTCTGGCCCAGCGGACCTTCATTGAGGGGATCGCCACTACCGGCATCAAGGGATGACCCCCGTTCGCCGCCGGCGGGTGTGACCATTTTCGGGGCGGCGCCATCGCCGCTGTTGGGACGGATTCGGCCGGAGCGCGGCTTCGGCTCCGGCGGCTCCCGGCGAACGGGGACGTCCGCGCTCGTGCCCCCCCGAAAAAGAGTCCCGCCGCCGGCGGGAAATTGAGTATCAGCGGCATAAAGGAGTTTATCATGGCTGTTTTGGAAATCTCGGATCTGGATAAAAAACTGGCGGAGCTGGCGGCGCGTGTTGATACGCTCGAGAAATCCGCGGGCAACGACCGGCTGGCCATTGGTCTGAT
>JAJZKJ010000160.1 GCA_021804195.1 Acidobacteriota bacterium | reverse complement strand
CATGGTGATCGCCGGAACGATGGCTATGTAAGCCGGAATCCGTTCAGTTCAATTGGGCTTCGAGCCGCTCCGCCCGGGGAAACAAAATATTATTTTCCAGATGAATGTGTTCAGTCAGATCGTGCTCAAACGCCACCAGATCCTGGAATAAGCCGCGATAAGAAGCGCAGGCGTCCTCGGGCAGGCGATAGTCCGTGCTGAGCCGGCGCAGTTCCGTCAATTCATCTCCGGCCGCGGCATGTTCGCGCAGCATGACCGCGATGGGATGGCGCACGCTGCCAAACGGCGGCGGCTGCCAGTAACCTCGTCCGGCGGCCGCCGGTTCGAGCTGTTCAATATAGGGAAAGAGCACGTTTTCTTCCTTGTTCATGTGCGCCATGAGCTCATCATGCAAGCGAATCACGCTTTGTTCCATCTCCACCAGTTCCGGATGTCGGTCCACATGCGCCCAGCGCACCGCCGCGGCCAGGCGAACAAGGCCGGGAGCGTGGATGCGCACATAGGCGTGATGCGCCACCACGATATGGGTAATCAGCTCGCCGGCCGAAGCATGAGTCCAGTCACGCGCCGCGGGCTGAGCCGGTTGCAAAGCCAGCCTCTGGGCCAGTTCTTCCAGGCTGATGCCAGCGTGCCGGCACGCCTGTTCCAGTTGCTCCGAGCCGCCGCAGCAGGCATCAATGCCGATGTCCCGTAGAACGGCCACCGCGCCCGGCCGGTGGGCCGCGAATTCGCCTACGCTTTGCTTGCCATCCAATTCCTCTTGCATTGCCAATCCTCCGTTTTGTTGAACTGCCCCGGCTCCAGCATAAAAAGCTTTGCGGCTCGAACCTATGATCTCCGTCATAGTTCAAAAAATGTCCGGCGTTTATGATCCTCGTCATAAGCATCCCGGCGCCTAAGCCGCAAGCTGAAACAGGAGAAACCCATGGCCTACGTGATCGCTGAACCTTGTATTGGTGTCAAAGATACGGCCTGTGTGGATGCCTGCCCGGTGGACTGCATTCATCCGGGGAAAAAAGAAAGTGATTTCGCGGGCGCAACCCAGCTCTATATCAACCTGCGGGAATGCATTGACTGCGCCGCCTGTGTTCCGGTCTGTCCGGTGGCGGCCATTTTTGCCCTCGACGATCTGCCCGGCAAATGGGTGCATTATGCCGGAATCAACGCCGCCCACTATGAGGTGCTCGCCAGCAAACCCAAATGACTGAGGCAAACGGCAAGCTTGCAGCCGATCTTTCCGCTCATTCGCCATTGGCCGCGATAACTCCCGATCAGGTGCGGGAATGTCTGCGGCAGGTGGAAGATCCGGAACTGGGTATCAACATCGTGGACCTTGGGCTGGTCTATGAGGTCTGGACGGTGGGCAATGAAATCACCATTCATATGACCATGACCAGCGCCGCCTGTCCGCTGCATGCCGAAATGACCAGGGAAGCGGAGGAATTGCTCTGGCGGCGCTGGCCGCAAGCCGGCGAGATCCGCATTGAGCTGGTCTGGAATCCGCGCTGGACGCCGGAGATGATGTCGCCGGCGGCGCGCAGAAGTCTGGGTTGGAAAGCGTAACCGGCCTTGGCCGGTATTGAATGATTAATCCCGAAAGGATGAACCTGAAATGGAAGAAGCCGGCAGGAATTCACAAAGCACATTGGATGTCCGTAATCTGGCGCCGCGCGAACGGCATCCGCTGATTTTTCAAAGTTTTCTTTCCCTGACGCCGGGAGGCGCGTTTATTCTGGTCAACGATCACGACCCCAAGCCGTTGCACTATCAGTTTCAGGCTGAACACGCGGCAAGCTTTACCTGGGAGTATCTTGAGCAGGGGCCGGAGGTCTGGCGAGTCAAAATAGGTAAGAAATAAATGCCGGAAACTCAGTCCCAACCCTCCGTCCGCACCAGCACGCCGCGCCCGGTGCCCCGTGTGATTTTCATCGGCGGAGGGCTGGGGCTGGCGGCCCTGCTGCTGGGAATCTGGGCCGCGCTCGAACGCCTGGGCTGGCAGGTGCCCGCGCTGCAGCCGGATTTGCTGCTGGCGCATGGGCCGCTGATGGTCTGCGGATTCCTGGGCACGCTGATTGCACTGGAACGCGCGGTGGCCGTGCGCCAACGCTGGGCCTTTGCGGCGCCCCTGCTGCTGGGCGGCGGGGCGATCGTGCTGGGATTGGGCGCTGACCGGCTGGCGGCCGTGATGCTGCTGGCGGGCAGCCTGGGTTTCATTGCCATTTATGGCGTAATCCTGGCGCGAAGCTTCACCGATTTCACCCTGGTCATGACGCTGGGCGCGCTGGCGCTGCTGTTTGGCAACCTCTTTTGGGCCTATGGGGTGATGATCCCGATTATGGTTTATTGGTGGGCGGGCTTTTTGATCCTGACCATCTTTGGCGAACGCCTGGAGTTGAGCCGGATGCGGCCGCGCACGGGCGGCCGGCGCGCCGGCGCCTATCTGGTGCTGGGTATTTACGTGATTGCCCTCGGGCTGGCCACGCAATCTCCCCGCCAGGGCATGCAACTGGCCGGCATCGGCATGGTGGGCATGGCGCTCTGGCTGCTGCTCTTCGATAATGCCTGGCATTTACTGCGCCGGCCCGGTCTGACCCGCTATATCGGCCTGAACCTGATCATTGGCTATGTCTGGCTGGCGGTCAGCGGCTATTTATGGCTGACCCGCGCGGGCTCGCTGATTTTTGGCTATGATGCCATGCTGCACAGCCTGTTTCTGGGTTTTGTCATCAGCATGGTCTTTGCCCATGCGCCGATTATTTTTCCCGCCATCAGCGGCCGGGTTCTGCCCTGGCGGCGCGGTTTTTATCTGCCCATCGGGCTGCTGCAGATTACGCTGATCTGCCGCATTGGGATTGATCTCGCGCGGCATCCCAACGCATTCGCCTGGAAATGGGCGGGACTGCTCAATGCGGCCGCCCTGCTGAGCTTCATTCTCTACGCGGCGGCATCGGCCTGGATCGGCAAGCCGGAAAAGCGCCCGGCTTGAGCTTCTCCATCAGCTTTCCGGCTGCATCTGGCGCAGCCTTTCCGGCCGCGGCAACAGAATGCCGCCGGCCGGGGCGCGGGCAATCAGCCCCTGGCGCCGCCAGCGGCTGAGCATGCGGATCGTGGTTTCCACCGTGGTGCCGGCCAGCGCCGCCATCTCGGCGCGCGAAATGGCCAGGGGCATGCGCCATGCCGCCGCGTCCGGCGCCTCGCCGAAGCGCTCGGCTAAATACAGCAGCAGCCGGGCCAGGCGCTGGGCCACGCTGCCGGCGGATAAAATCTCAATCTTTTCCCGCAGGGCCCGGGTATGGGCCAGCAGCACTTGCTGCACGGCAAGCGAGACTGGCGGAGATTGCCGCATGGCGCGCAGCAGCGCGGGGGCGGGAATCTGCAGCACCGCGGCGCCGCGGCTGCTGACCACCGCCGCCGCGGGATAAGGGGCTTGCTGCACCACCGCGCTGTCGCCTATGCTTTCCCCCGGGCCAAAAATCCCCACAATCGCGTCCTGCCCATCGGCCCGCGGCCGCACGATCTTGATCAAGCCATGGTGGATAAGCATGAAATGCCCGGCCCGGTCGCCCGCTTGCCAGAGGAACTGGCCACGGCGCAGAAGGCGGGCGTGGGCCGTGCGGCGCAACTCAAGCTGTTCCGCCGGCGGCAGCTGGGCAAAGGGCGGCCAGCCGGAAAGCAAAGGCGCGCAATCAAGCCGCGGAGCGGGCATGCTTTATTGTTTCATTCCTGTTGAAACGCGTGCAAGAAATGCCCGCTGGAAAATCATCATCCGCCGTAAACCTGCCAGAGGCCTGAGCGATTCCTGTCTCGGGTTCTAGGCTTCTTCCGTGATCTTCAGGCGCTGGCGCGTGGCCACGCCGGTGAGTATCTGGCGCCGCCCGCTGGGCCATAAAATCTCCACGCGTTCGGCTTTGGCCGCCTCGCCCAGGCCGAAATGCAGCGCGGTGGCATGCTGCGATAGATACGAGCCTTGGGATCCCACCGCCTGCACCCATTTCCGGTTTTCCGCCGTAACCCGCACCAGGGCGCCGATGCCCTGGCGGTTGCTTTTGCGTCCCTCGAGTTCGATCTGCAGCCAGTTTCGCCCCTCCGCCCCCTCGGCCCGCAGCAAAATTAAAGGCCCGCGATTGCTGGATATTGCCGCATCCAGATCGCCATCGCGATCGTAATCGGCCAGCGCCAGCCCGCGCGCGTTCAATGGCCGGGCGATCGACGGTGCCGCTGTGGCCGTGACATCGTGATACTCTTGCCCATCGAAGCGGAAGAGAAACGGCTTTTGCGGCACCAGCAATTCCGGCTGGCGGGGGTTTTCCAGCGTGCTGCCATTGACCACGAAAAGGTCCAGCATGCCATCGTTATCAAAATCGAGAAATGAACAGCCCCAGCCCACCATGGGCAGGGAAATATAGGCCAATCCCACTTCGGCGGCCGCATCCGTGAAGACCAGGTCTTTGCCGCCAGTCTGCAGCCATAAGTTCTCATAGAGGGAATCGCCCAGCGATAGCCAGTGAGCGACAAAAAAATCCAGCGCCCCATCGCCGTTATAATCGCCCACCGAAAGACCCATGCTGCCTTTATTTTCCGCCGTCCAGGTTTGCGCGCTGCGGTCAATAAAGCGCCCGCGCCGGTTGAGATAAAACCGGTTTTCGCTCAAGTCATTGCCGACGTAAATGTCCGGCCAGCCATCGGCATTAAAATCACACACCGTAGCGGTTAAACTGCGTCCCCGGCGGTCGGCCATGCCCGTCCAGGCGGTCACGTCACTGAAAGTGCCGTCACGGTTATTGCGCAGCAGGCGGTTGGGCTGGGCGGTGAATGATTGCGGGTTGAGCGCCGGCGGCACCGTCAATCCATATTGCTGGCTGGCTTGCAGAAATTTGAGCGAAGCCGGATCGGCGGGGTAATCCACATAGCGCAGCAGATAGAGATCCAGCCAGCCATCCCGGTCAAAATCGAACCAGACCGCGCCGCTCGTCCAACCGGGGGTAAAAACGCCGCTGCTGGCCGACACATCGCGGAACCGGCCGTTGCCTTCATTGTGATATAAATAGCAGCCGCCCACGCCGGTGACCAGCAGATCCAGATAGCCGTCGTTGTCATAATCGGCCCAAAACGCGCCCATGCCGAAATGATGCAATGTCAGCCCGGCCTCGTCCGTCACGTCCCGGAAAGTTCCGTCACGCTGATTGCGAAACAAACGGTTCCCCGGTCCTTGAATGTGGGAAGAGCCATAAGCGCCGGTCTGGTTCACCACATAAAGATCGGGATAGCCGTCGTTATCATAATCGCCCCAGGCCAGACCCGACCCCATATCTTCCGGCAGTACGCCGGTGCGCTCGCCGGCTGAGTGCGTGAAATGCAATCCCGCGGCCTGCGTCGCATCCACAAACTGGAAGGCGCCGCCTCCGGCGGGCTGAAGCGTGTGCCCGCTCGTGGACGTGCCCGGGCGCGGCGAACCCGCCGCGCCCGGTCCGGATGACGCACGGTGGCAACCCGCGCCCACGGCCGCGGCGGCCAGGGTCGCGCGCCAGAGCCAATCCCGCCGGGTCATCGCCGCTCGCTTACGGCCCGGCGGCCGGCCGAGGCGCTGGCCTGGGCATGGGAATGGGAAAAAACCCGTGCCATGGCGTGCGTTTGGAGCGGCACCACGAGCCGGGCCGAAGATATGGTCAGCACCGGTATGGGCGGATGAAAATTGGGCGGAAATAGCAGGCGCTGGGTCATCGAATTAAACTTCCGGTAGAGAAAGCGCACTCGGCAGACCAGCGGCCCGCGGCTTTGCGCGGGGATGGGAAACCGGAACACGTGGGTATCACTGCCTCCGGGCATGATCACCCGCTTGCCCCGTGCTCCGACCACATTCTCGAGAGCTATTTGCGGGAGATTCCCGGCCTGCGCGCGCCGCACGTGCCCGAAGGCTAT
>JAJZKJ010000159.1 GCA_021804195.1 Acidobacteriota bacterium | reverse complement strand
TTTATTTCAGTCCCATTGGCTTGGCGCCGCCCGCCGCCAAGCGCAAACGCAACAGAATGTCCTTTCCGATTCTCCGGACTTGTTCAATCTCGGCGCTGCGGATCCCGGCAACGACTCCCGGCGCGATTCCCTCGACCGGGCGCCGACCCCCGGCGTCGCCGTAGAGATGCGGCGCGATAAACACCCAGGCCTCATCCGCCAGACGAGCCTGGAAAAACGCGCCGAGCACTTTCGGCCCCCCTTCCACGAGCAGATTCGTGCAGCCCATGCCGCCGAGTCGTTGAAGAACTTGGCGGATATCCAATCCGCCTTCCGAAGCAGGCGCAACAGCCAGGCATTGGACGCCATGCGATTCCAGCCGCTTTCGCCGCAAGACCGCCGCGCGGCCGGATCCTCGACGATAAAATACGCTCACCGGAACACTCCGTGCACTTCTTGCCAGACGGCTGGTTAAAGGCAGGCGGCAATCGCTGTCCAGGATTACGCGCCGCGGAATCCGCCGCAGATCCGCCGCCTTTTTCGGACGCGCGGTCAGCCGCGGATCATCTTGCAGCACGGTTCCTATGCCCACCATGACGGCATCGACATGACCACGCAACCGATGCACCAACCCCCGGGAAGCCGCCGAACTGATCCATTGCGATTTTCCCCGGCTCTCGACGCAACCATCGATGGTCTGCGCCCATTTGAGAATAACATAGGGGCGTCCGGTGGTAATCCATTTCACAAAGGGCCGGTTGAGCCGCTGCGCTTCGACCTGGCAGACACCTGTGCACACTTCCATGCCGGCATTTCGTAGCCGGCGGATGCCTCGACCGCAAACCAGGGGATTGGGATCCACCATCGCGACCACCACCCGCTGGAGGGAGGCGGCCAGGATGGCTTCGGTGCACGGGCCGGTTTTCCCATGATGACCGCACGGCTCGAGCGTTACGTAGAGCGTGCCGCCACGGGCTTTCCCGCCCGCCATTCGTAAGGCGTTTATTTCCGCATGTGGTCCGCCAAATTCGCCATGCCACCCCCGCCCGACGATGCGCCGCCCCCGGCAAAGCACGGCGCCGACCAAGGGGTTCGGTTCGACACGACCCCGGCCGCGCCGGGCCAGTTGAAGGGCCAACCTCATCATTTTCTGGTCAAACTCTCGGCTATTTTGGGACATGCGGCGGCCCAATCAAACGGCGTGAGATTATTTCAGGAAGGCCGAGGTGGAACCGGCAATTCCGGCGCGCCGGGATTGCCGCCAAGACGACCCGTCGGACACATCGTCGCTTCTCCGGCTGCTCCCTGCCCACCGGCAGGCAGGCCGAAAAAAATGCCCCAACGCTCCAATCAAAATATTCCTGCAATTTCAATTTTTTTTCTTTCCAGACCTTCCGCCGGCTACAATGAAACAGGTAGGCCTGCCGGATCCCTTATACAGGAGGCTCAAGCATGCGCCCGTTTCTCCCTAACCGAAAGATTTTACAAGCGGCCGTTCTGGCGATGGTCTTTGCCGGCCTTGTGTGGTCCGCACCCGGGCGCGCCGCCGGCGCTAACGGGATGGTTTCCAGCGCTCGCACCCTGAACGAAGTCCTCCCGGCCACTCAAATGCACAACATTCCCCTGCGCGACGCCATCGCGTACCTGCGTAATACAACCAACGCGAACATTTTCGTCAACTGGAACGCTCTGCAAGCCGCCGGTGTTTCGCGCATGGCGCCGGTGAGTCTGGACGTGCGTAATGTTACTGTTCGCAAGGTTCTTTCCCTGATCCTGGCCGAAGCCTCGCCGCAAACACCGCTGGTTTTCTTTATCAGCAGCAATGTTCTGACGATCACCACGCGGTCGGAAGCGAACCGCCACCTGGTCACGCGCGTGTATCCGGTGGGCGATCTGATTATGAGCGTTCCCAATTTCAACAACGCGCCGTCGTTCAACCTGCAATCGGCCACGCAGAATACCAGTTCCTCGGTCAGCTCCCAGGGCGGAGGCGGCGCGATGGGTGCCGCCGGCGGCGGTCTTTTCACAGGCGCCACCGCCACCACCAGCAATACCCAAACGTCCGCCAAGCGCAAAAAAGAACTGGTCAAGCTCATTGAAACTGTTATTTCGCCGCGCATCTGGAGCGTCAACGGCGGACCAGCCAACATTATTTATTTCAACCGACAACTGGTAGTGACGGCTCCTGTCTACATCCAGGAGCTTATAGGCGGCCCGGGTTGACCGTTCGTACGCGGCGCATGGCTCATGATAAAGCGACAATTGGCCCGTCTGATCCTGCTAATTTTAGCAGTGTGCGTTGGGTTGCGATCCCGTGAAATTCTTGTGGCGGCGACACGGGCGACCGCCCCTGTCACCCCGGCCACGCGCCGCGCCAATTCATCGCAAGCCGCCCATGCACGAGGGAAAAACCGGACAACAACGGTTGTACCTCCTCCGGCTTGTTTTCCACACGATTCCAACTTTCGCCCGGCCGAGATCGGATGCGTCATCTTTGTGCAAAAGCAACCCGCGCTCCTGGCGCCCCTGTTGCCCCGTTTGCAATTCAACCAGATATCGCTCAATGGATCACTATCTCGTCTGGCCGATCGAACCGGAACCAATCTTGTCGTCGGGTGGCAGGCGCTGCGCGCCGCCGGAGTCAACACCAAGGTAAAAAAGACGTTTACCATCCCGGCGCAACCGTACCGACTGGATATTGTCGATGTACTGAAAATATTTGCGCCACGCGTACGCATGGTGGTCACCGCCTCTGAAAATGTCATCTTTCTGACAACCGAAGCGCAGGACGATACGCACCTGGTGATGCGCCGCTACTGGCTGGCGGATTTGGTGGCGAATTTGCCGCGTATCATCCGCCCGGGATCAAACCTGCAAGCCGCCCGAAGGCGAAAGGGCCGTGGCGCCGCAACGCGCCCGGCGAAACCCATGGCATATCGCACGAACATTGTCAAGCTTATCACCGATCACGTGCGGCCCGGGGTATGGCTTAATCACGGTGGAAAGGCCACCATTACACAGATCGGCGACAAGGTGATCGTGGTGGCGCCGGCAAGTGTGCAGGCGCTGTTGCAAGGACCGTCCCATTACAACCCCAATCGGGTACCGCTATACCTTATGTTCAGTTATTGATGCAATCGCCGCTGGAGGCGTTGAATGATTTGTCGAATCCGGGCGATCTGATCTGGCGTCAGTCGCGTCAGCTCGCGGCGCGGCAGACGGTGGTTCAGCGCCAGAGCCAGTTTCAATTGGTGGATTCGCTCGGTCGGGGTCAGGCCGCAGCGCGCCGTCCGGGCCAGGGGAATTCGCACACGGGCGTCGGTACGATTAATCCGCAAAAGCGCCAGCACGTCCGCGCGCGGGTTGATTCCCATGCGAACCTTAAGCCAGATTCGGCGAAGCAGCCACGCCTGGGAACGACGATCCCGCCGCAAAATGCGATTGAGCGCGTGGAGCGCACCCGGCCAGTTATGCTCTCGCACCGCCGCCTGGTAAGCCTTTTGTTCGCGCACCGGATCCCAGGCAAAAGCGCGTTGCTGTACGGCCGGCAAGAGGAATCCGCCCAACAGCGCCGCCCCGATCATCAGCAACGCCGCCAATAGTACGACCGGGCTGGACCGCCGCCGCCAGGACTTGGCGGGGCCGGAATGGGCTTTTTCTGAAAATTTCGCCCGCGGCGGCACCGGAACCGGGAGGTCAGGCGGCAACTGCGGCCGCGCCTTGATCGGTGGGAGCCGCACGTTGAATCGGTGGCCGAGGCGAGACAATATTTTTTTGAATCCCGGCGCGCCGGTATCCTGGCAAATATCCGACTCCGTGGCATGAACCAGCCCCTGGGGACGGGCCTCAAACGCACCCAAAACAACCCAGAACAGCATGGCCGCGCCGCCGGTGACCAGGGCCATGTTGATCTGGTCGTAAACGCACATACCCGCAGCGCCGAGAACCGCCGCCAGAGCGACGATCCGCCGCTTCTGCGGAGAGAGGATACCCCAGGCGCGATCGGCGATGAGCATGCCGGCAAAAGCGGCCATGGCATAAAAGATGGACATGAAAACAATAAAGAGAACTATCATCGCGTGACTGGTTTTCGGCCCGGTGAAAAGGAATCTCCCCCCCCACCAGCAGAGCACAAAGACGGCAAACCACCACGGCGGGATCGAACCATCGTTTTTCGGATCGGCATCGGTATGATCGCGCCGCAGGGTGCGCAGCAGCGCCAGGGACAACAGGACCGCCCACAGCCCCGCCGCCGGAAGCCCCGTCTCGGCGGCCAGACACACAAACGGATTATGGGGGTCCTGAACATCTTCCGGAGCGCCGCGCGGTTTGTATGTTGTATAGTAATAACCGAAGTTATACAGACCCACGCCCAGCAGCGGATGCCGCCGGATAATCCGAGCCGCCCCCGTCCAGTATTGCCAGCGAAAACGCAGATCGCGCGTGGGCAGGGTATGCCGGATCAGACCGTAGGTCAGCACGCCGGAAACAATCACGGCAATGCCGGCAAATACCACTCCGACGGTTTGCCAGCGATGCCCGGCAATCCACCGGCGCGCCCACCAGGCGAAAAAGAGCGCCGGCAGGCAAAGCGCCAACGTGGCGATGGAGCCTTTGCTGCGCGTGAAAATCAGCACAACCGCGCCAAGAACAAACAAAACCAGTAATAAGGCGCCAAGAAGAATCGGAAGCGGAATTTCCCGCCCGATCAGGAAACGATCCCGGGCTGTCCTGACTCGCTCGGAACCCCGTTGACCATGGGGACCAGGATTCCCTTCCGGGCGCCCCACTGACCGATTTCTGGCGACGGGATTGGGGATACTTCTCCCGGCCGTCATTAGAACCGCCACCCCCAGCGCGCAAGCCGCCAGCAGCAGCGGCAGCAGAGCCTCGGCGAACACGTCGCTTAGCGACTGGAAACCGCTGACCTCGCGCGAATTGAGCCGGGAGACAAACAACTTCAGTTCCGTGCTGTGCGCGTCCAGCCCCGCGTGCGCCAGCCAGGCCGCCTCTTTCTGGTGAAAGTAATGAATGGTCGCCGGAATTTCATAGAACCGCTGGTAAAAACCCTTGGCGCACAGGACGGCCAGCAGGCCGACCAGAACCGCGGTGACGAATCGCCTTCTTTGGTCGGTAGCACACAACAGGGCCGCCGTCCATCCGCCCAGCAGCGCCATGGCCAGATCAAAGCAACCGACCAACGCCGCGAAACGATTAGCGGCTCGAAAGCACGAAGCCAGAGCCAGTCCCACAATGCCGGCGATGATGAATAGAGACAGCGCCCGGCCGACGGCCAGTCGTCCCCATCCGAGCAATCCTATCCCCGCCAGCGCCAGGACGAGAATGGAAAGCCCGACGATTTCCGAAGGACCGGGGAACCGATAAGCTCCGGCATACAGGCTGGAAAACGCACCTATCGAATTGCTCGCGGCCCCTCCGTTGACTGGTTCGTTCACCGTCATCCGCAGGCAAACCACCAGCAGCAGTCCCCCCAGCGCCAACCATTGGAGAATTCGGCGTGTGGACCGGCTCATCGGGTGTGCTCCCCCACTCGCTCCAGCACGCCTACGATTGTTAAAATGGCCAGACATTGAATGGCGATCAAAACGGCGCTGACCCCGCCGGCCCGAGCCAGCAATGGCGCGGAAAGACCGCAGGCCAGCGTCACCGCATAGATCACCAGCACCGCCCCGCGCTGGGAAAAACCGTGTCGCGTCAGGCGATGGGAAAAATGATTGGTATCGCCGACCATGGGGCTGCGCCCGCGCCGCCAGCGGACAAAACTCACTACGACCAGGTCATACAGCGGAACAGCGGTAACCACCAGCGGCATCAAGATGCTGTACCAGCGTCCCTGGCCCGAATAGAAAGTGGTGCGAATGGTCAGCGCGGCGAGAAAAAAACCAAGCACCATGCTGCCGCCATCACCCATAAAAATGCCCGCCGGTGGAAAGTTGTACACGA
>JAJZKJ010000158.1 GCA_021804195.1 Acidobacteriota bacterium | reverse complement strand
TTCAACTTTTATGGGTTCCGGCGCAACGTTAGCCGGTTAGCAGCAGCAATGTCCGCGATTTGATCGGGAGTCCAGTTGCGCCAGTCATCCCAGACCGCGCTCAGGTATTTGCCGGACAGGGCCTGGGCGGCCGGGGAGGCGAGAAATAAGCAGAGTTGCGCCGCGAGCCCGGGTGAAACTCCGGCCGGGGCACACGGCCGGGGCTGGCTGGGCGATGGCGGCGGGAGCCAACGCGCGGCCGCGGCCCGAACGGTTTCCAGCATTTGAGTGGGCACGGGCCCGGGCGCGATGATATTGATGCGAATACCCAAGGGGCGCAACTCTTCGGCTGTGGTTTCCGTGAAACGGATCAAAGCCGCTTTGGAAGCGCTATAGGCGCTAAAATACGGCATGGGGCCGTCGCCTCCACCCGCAAAATTAATGATGACCCCACGGGTGGCGCGCAAATGCGGCACCGCGAGCCGGGCCATTTGAAAGGTGCCGATCAGGTTGACTTCAATGGCCTGTTGCCAGTGATCCGGGGAAGCCTCCCAGAAAGGCCCAATCGCGCCGAGCATGCCCGCGGCGTTGATAAGGACATCGAGCTGTCCCGCCTGATCGAGGGCGGCGGCTATCACCTTCCGGCAATCGGCCGGCTGCGCGACATCGGCAGGCACGATGCGGCAAAGATCCGCGGGCAGATCCGCCGCCGTGACTTCCAATTGCGCGCGCGAGCGGGCAACCAGAGTCAGCCGAAAACCCGCGGCGGCAAAAGTACGGGCGATTTCGCGTCCGATGCCGCGACCGGCACCGGTGATGAGGGCGGAAGGCAGGGCGGCCGTCATGCGGGGAGTGACTGGATCCAATCCACGGCGGTGGAGAGATCGGGTGCCGAAAAATCTGGCAGCGAGGGGACGGTTTGTGCACCGACCAAAATAACCCGGCAGCCGGCGCGGCGGCCGGCGATCAGATCTTTTTCCCGGTCACCGATCATGAAACTACGGCCGAGATCAATCTGCCAGTCGCGAGCCGCCGACAGCAGCAGCCCCGGGGCCGGCTTGCGGCAGGCGCAGCCGTCGGCATCATCGTGCAGGCACATGCGAATATCGTCGAGCGGCAGCCATTCGCGCAACCGTTCATGCATGGCGGCGAGCATATCCAGCGCTAATGTGCCGCGCGCGATCTCCGGCTGATTGGTGACCACGATGAGAAGAAAGCCGGCGGCTTTAAGCCGGGAACTGGCCTCGGCCACGCCGGGCAGCAGCTGAAAATCGTCCAGGGTGCGCGGCGACTGGCAGATACCATTGATCCAGGCCACCCGATTGAGCACGCCATCGCGGTCGAGAAAAACGGCGCGCCGCAAAGTGGAATTCATCGCGCCGCACTCTCCCATTTGGTGGCGGCGCGGGCTAGGGCCGGGTGGGAGACCAGCAGATGCCATAGCAGCGCCTGCATGGACTCGACGTGCGGCGTCACCCGGCCCGGCTCGACCGTGGGCACCAGCACGCAATGCCGGGACACGAGGGCGGCAAAGCCGCCGTCCCGGCCCACCAAGGCGCAGATGAGAGCCCCTTGTTGCCGCGCATATTCCATGGCGGCCACCAGATTCGCGCTGATATTGCGCTCGCGGTCGCCCCCACCCACCGAGAAAACCAAAATCGCGTCGGTGGCGGACAAGCGGCTGGTTTTCAGCCACGCGGCGTAGATGGATTCCCAGCCCTCATCATTGGCACGAGCGGTCAGCTCGGAGACATTATCGCTGGGGGCGTAGGCCTCAAACTGGGCAATTTTGCGGAAGTCACAGACGGCATGGGAAGCATGACCGGCGCCCCCGCCGCTGCCCAAAATAAAAAGCCGCCCACCCTGGTCGCGAACTTTGGCCAATGCCAACGCCATGGCGTCAACCCCATTGGCGTCGATCAGAGCGAGAATTTCAGCCGCTTCCCGCAAATATTGCCGGGCAAAGGAATCAGATGCATTTTTCATGGTAGGGTCAGGCTGCTTGCGCTACGATGCCGCGCCGCCAATTGCTGGGCCCGGAGCAGGGAATCAAAGGTGCCGGCGTCGGTCCACCAGCCCTCCAGGACCGAATATTCCAGACTGTTTTCCGCCAGAAATAAATTATTCACATCGGTAATTTCCAGCTCGTTGCGCTGCGAGGGCTGGCAGCGGGCAATTTTTTCAAACACGGTTGCGTCATAAAAATAGAGGCCGGTCACCGCCAGCCGTGAGGCGGGGCGCTGCGGCTTCTCCACAATGCCCACAATCCGCCCGTCACGGATTTCGGCCACGCCGAAGCGCTCCGGATCGGGCACTTCTTTTAATAACAAGCGCGCGCCGCGCGGCTGCTCCGCAAAAGCACGGCAATGCGCGGCGATGGAGGATTCAAACAGATTATCTCCCAATACCACGCAAATGCGACCGCCATCGGCAAAATCGCGGGCCAAACGCAAGGCATCAGCAATGCCCCCCTCGCCCCGCTGGTAAGCGTAGCGAATGGAACAGCCGATTTCTTCTCCGTTTTCCAAAAGCCGCAGGAAATCACCGGCGCTATTGCCGCCAGTGACAATTAATATTTCCCGAATACCGGCCTCCGCCAGCAACTGCAAGGGATAATAAATCATGGGCCGGTCGTAAACCGGCAACAGATGCTTATTGGTGATTTTGGTCAGCGGATACAGGCGCGAACCCAGTCCGCCGGCGAGGATGACGCCCTTCACGCGGCCCTCACGAAATCGGAGATGGCCTGAACGACCTGGAGCTGATGCTCGCGAGGCAACTCCGGATACAACGGCAAGGCCAGAACTTCTCCGCAGGCTTGCTCGGCAGCGGGAAATTCACCCAGGTGATGGCCCAGATAGGCCAACGCGGGCTGCAGATGGAGCGGCATTGGATAATAGACCTGCGTCTGAATGCCGCGCGCGGCGAGAAATTGCCGGGCGGCATCTCTTCGCGGCAAGCGAATCACATACTGATGCCAGGCATGAACCCCGTCTTCCGGGTCTCCAGGCAGCGCCACATGTCCGGTTAAACCCGCGGCCAGAAATAATGCGGAATATGCGGCGGCTTTATCCCGGCGGCCGGCATTCCAACTTTGCAGATGCGGCAGTTTGGCCCGCAGCACCGCGGCCTGCAGCGCATCCAGCCGGCTGTTCAAGCCTAACTCGGCATGGATATAGGGCTGGGTCGCGCCGTGCGCGCGCAGCCGCCGCAGCCGCGCCGCCAAGCCAGCATCGCTGGTTACAAGCATGCCGCCATCGCCGGCGCCGCCCAGGTTTTTGGTGGGATAAAAACTGAAACACCCCAGTGTGCCCAGCGTGCCGGCGTACTGGCCGCCATAGGTCGCCCCGATGGACTGGGCGGCATCTTCGATCACCGGCAAATCATGCCGCAGCGCAATGGCGCGGATGGCGCCCATAGAAGCCGGCCGGCCATAGAGATGGACCGGCATGATCGCCCGGGTACGCGGGCTGATCCGGGCTTCCAGTTCCGCGGGGTTCAGATTGAAGCTGGCGGCTTCAATATCGGCGAAGACCGGCCGCGCGCCGGTGAGCGCAATCGCGCTGGCGCTGGCAAAAAAGGAAAAGGGCGTGGTGATGACTTCATCGCCCGGCCCGATCTCCAGCGCCATGAGCGCCAGCCGCAGGGCATCCGTGCCGGAGGCGCAGGCAATCACATGGGGAATCCTCAGCCACGCCGCCAATTCCCTTTCCAGGGCTTCGACTTCTTCGCCGAGAATGAATTCCTGCCGCGCGAAAACGCGCTCGACCGCGGCATGAATCGCCCCACGCATGCCAGCATACTGAACCTGCAGATCCAGGACGGGAACAGTGCTTTGCATCAGATTATGGCAGGGGGGGGGAGAGTAACGAAAGGTTTCCGCTTCCGGACGGGCCAGCCATTGGCGCAGGGTGGGTGCACCAGCATCCTTGGCGGAAAGAATGGGCTGCCGCGGCCCGAGTTCGGGCCAGCGGATGCCGATTTCCGGATCATTCCAGCATATGCCGGATTCACCGGCCGCATCATATTTCTCGGTGCAGAGATATTGCACTTCCGCCCATTCGGTAAGCGCGCAGAAGCCCCGCGCAAACCCAGCCTGGGCAAAGACCTGCAGATGATTTTCGGCGGTAACTTCCAGGCCATGCCACTGGCCCAGAGTCGGGGATTCGGGGCGAATATCCACGGCCACCAGAAAGGCCCGGCCCGCCGTCACCCGCATCAATTTGGCCATTGG
Source organism: Acidobacteriota bacterium (assembly GCA_021804195.1). Next base: position 1,731 of record JAJZKJ010000158.1, on the reverse strand, counting down.
CGGCCGCCATTGAAAATGCAGCCCGCGAATCACACCGTAACGTGAACGAGAATGATTCTCCTGAAGCGGCAAAATCGGTAAAGATTGAAATTGGCAAAAATCGGGGCGAAACACCTCCCAAAATTGGCCCCGCTCATCCCGAAAAACATCAGGCTGTAGAACGAAAACTCCATTCATGCTTTGTTCAACAATGGTCACGGGCATGGAATATTTTTGCGGGATATTTGAACGGGCGAATGATTGGAGGCGAGTGAACTTCAGTATGCGCCAGGCAAAATAACCGCCTGCAGGGTTTTCACCAGGAGCGCTAAATCAAGCCATATCGTCCAATTACGGATATAATAAAGATCAAAATTGCGGCGCGATGAGTAACTAGTGTCGCTTCGGCCACTCGTTTGCCAAAGACCCGTTATCCCGGGACGAACGGAATTCGTAATGGAGCGGACGGGCCCATAGATTGAAATTTCGTTTTCAGCGATGGCCCGAGGTCCGACTAAGCTCATTTGGCCGCACAATACATTCCAGAGCTGAGGCAGCTCATCCAGACTGTACCGGCGCAGCCATTTTCCCAAGCGTGTGAGCCGGGGATCTTTTTTCAATTTGAAACTAGCATGGTATTCCAGGGATAATTGCGGATCGTTAGCCAACAACTGCTCTAAACGGCTGTCCGCATCCATGACCATGGTGCGAAATTTCCAGGCTTTAAAGGGTTTCCAGTCTTTGCCCAAGCTGACACGCCCAAACAATACGGGTCCCGGAGAATCCAGCCATACTAAAAGTGCAATGAACATCCCCAAAGGGATCAAGATGACCGCAAGCGTGCCGGATACGGCAAGATCGATGCCGCGCTTGATAAAACGATTCACGCGCCGCCGCAGCGGATGTGAGATTACAAAAATCTGGGTTCCCCGGAGATTCACGGGTTTGGCGCCATACGTGGTAATGAGTTTTTCCATGGGCACAATGCCGACTTCACGAAAATTTCGTTCATGGTCAATCCAGATTTGCTGGTGCAATTGCGGATCAAATCCAATCAGCGCCGTTTCCATGGGGGATTGGCCCCCATCTTGCGGATCTGAAACGGGCTCAAAACCGGCATGAGTCAGAACTTCCAAAACGTTGTTGTCGAGCAGGTCTTTGTCCATGATGCGCAAACTAATGCGCAGACCCAAACGCTTAATCAGGGTCATATCAACCAAGGGCCTCACCAGGACCATGATTAAAAGTAAAACTAAATAATTAATGAATAAAAGGAGCCGGGAGACCCCTCCCACGGTGTGTATGATAAAGGTGATTAATAAAATAAGAAAGAAAGACCAAGAAAGACTTTTGACGGTTTGTTCCGTGCGATCCAGCCGATTAAAGCCAGTAGAATACATTCCTTCAAATAAAAAGCTGGCAAGAATAATGCTTATGCCCAGAAGATACAGGGAGCCCGGTTCCGGCCAGGCGAGCATGGTGGCGGGAGGACGCGGAAACAGGCCCGCCAACCAATGCCTGCAATAGAAAGCGGCGACGAATGAAATGCTGATGAGAAAGAAATCCGCCATGAGACTGAAGGAAAAATAAGCCAATCCCCGCGCCATGCGCACAGTCTTATGAGGATTTACGGGCGGATGATTGACGGGGGTTGCCGGACGGGTCATGGGCAGTGTCTTTCGCGCTTAAATTTCCCGCGCGGCCCGGATCCGCGTCCGCGGATTAGAACCAACCGGGAATGCCCTGGTTTTA
>JAJZKJ010000157.1 GCA_021804195.1 Acidobacteriota bacterium | reverse complement strand
TTCCAGCGGCGAGGGCATCAGCACGCCGGCAAATCCGATGAGCGATACCAGGCAGGTCAGCAGAAAAAAACGGTGCGGCTTCATCCAGTTCAAAATGACGCCCCCGGAAAACCGGCCCAGCGTCAGGGCGGCGAAAAACAGGCCCGTGCCCAGCAGGCCGGTGCGGGTGAGGTTGACGTGAAAGTGCTGCTGCAGATAGAGCGGAATATTGGAGCTCATGCAGACTTCAGCCCCCACATATAAGAAGATGCCCAGCACCATGGCGGCCACATACCCATTGCCCAGCAGCTTCAGGCACGAGGCCAGCGTGGTCGGCGGCGCGTCCGCCGCAGCGGCCGCCCGCGGCGCCCGGCGCAGGCCAAACGAGGCCGCCAGCGTCAGCGCCAGCGCCACGCTGAAGATGGGAAAAATCACATGCCAGCTCAAGCCCCAGTAGCGCGCCGCCAGCACCGGGATCAGGGGGCCGGAAAGCGAACCGATGGCCTTCACGAACTGGCCCAGCGAGAGATTGCGCGAATACATGCCCGCGGCCGATACATCGCGCATCAGCGGATTGCCGGCCACCTGCAGCGTCGTCGCGCCGGCGCCCAGCAGCAGCACCGCCAGCAGAAACAGTGGATAGCTGCCCAGGCCCCCGACCGCCGGCAGCAGCACGCCGCAGAGCATGATGGCCAGCCCCAGCCGCAGCACCGTTGCTTTGCCCACTTTGCCCTGAAACACCCCCATCGGCACCGACAGCAGGCCAAACATGATGAAGCCGGTAAAGGCTATGAACTGGGCGGAAAAGGTGGAAAGGTGAAACTGCTGCTTGGCCAGGCTGACAAACGGGCCGGTGGCGTCGCCAAAGCCCATGGCCAGAAAGGCCAGAAACACCGGGGTGGCGCGGAACCAGTCTGCGGCTGCGTTTGGGGCCGTCCGGGCCGACGGGGAGGAAGAAGCAGAAGTCGTCATGGCGGAATCAAGGCTCCCGGATGAGGGGGAGCGAATCGCGGCAAGTATAGCAGAAGAAGCGAAAAATTCAGGCAATGGAGAAGAAGCGAAGAATCATAAAACGAAAAATGTCGTTTTGAATCCAAATACCCGGACGGGCCGTCTGTTAGACTAAGGTCTAAATATGTTCCCTCGCCTGTTTACCTGGGGCAGCTTCACGCTCCACACCTACGGCCTGCTGGTGGCGATCGGCTTTCTGGCCGGCATTTACACCGCCCAGCGCTTTGCCCGCCGCTTCGGGCTGAACCCCGATCAGATCTTTAACCTCTCGGTCTATCTGGCGATCGGCGCCATTGTGGGCGCCAAGCTGTTTCTGATCCTGCAGGACTGGCGGTTTTATCTGCGCCATCCGGGACAGTTGCTGAGCCTGAGCCTGCTCGAATCGGCCGGCATTTTTTATGGCGGGCTGGTGGTGGCGCTCCTGGTTTCGGTCTTTTATGTGCGGCGGCAGAAGCTGAGCTGGCTGGCGATGGGCGATGCCGTGGTGCCGGGCGTGGCGGTGGGCCATGCCATCGGCCGGCTGGGCTGTTTTTCCGCCGGCTGCTGCTGGGGCAAGCCCACTTCCCTGCCCTGGGGCATTACCTTCACCAGCCATTACGCTCATCAAACCGTGGGCGTGCCGCTGGGCGTGCCGCTGCAGCCCACGGAATTATTGGGCTCGGCGGCCGAAGTGGTGCTGTTTATTATTTTGTGGCGCCTGGCCAGCCGCCGCAAATTTACCGGCCAGCTCACCGCGGTGTATCTGGTGCTCTACGGCATCTGGCGCTTCTCGATTGATTTTCTGCGCTACTATTCGCCCCAGGCGCTGCTGTTTCATAACACGCTGACGGCGGCGCAGTTGACCAGCATCTTCGCCATACTGCTGGGCCTGGGCATCTTTGTGCGCCAGGCGCGTAAAACCGAATCGCACCCCGCGCCCACGGCGGCCAGCGCATAGAAAGCCGGCGTCAGCCCGTGCCCGCGGATTCTGGAGATTACGGCTGGGATGGCCCAAAGCGGCGGGCCAGATAATCAATCAGCACGGGTTCATCCTGGGGGTTGACCTGCGCCCCGATCTGCTCCATCTGCGCCACCGTCTGCACCCATTGCGCGCGCGACTGGGGATGGTTGGACAGCGTGGCCAGGGAATGACAGCCGCTGCAGTCGCTGACCACCAGTTGCGAGCCCAGCGAAGTCGGCGCCTCGACTCCCGGCGCCACCGCGCGCGAGCTGGCGGTAGAGTTGCTTTCGGGATGGCGGTCGGTCAGGACCACCACCAGCGCCAGCGCAATGGCGAAAATTAATAGCAGCAATGCCGGTTGTTTCATGGCGCGTTCCGTGCTTTGGAACTATGTAAATTCAATGTAACAAACCCATGCCTTCAGGGCTGTGCTGGAAACAACAATCGCGGTTCTAGCCGCCCCGGACCGTGCGCTGGCTCTTGCTTGCCAGCTCCCGCAAGGCCGTCTCATAGGGCGCCCGCGCCACCCCGTGTTCCGTGATAATCGCGGAGACATAGCGGCTGGGAGTCACGTCAAACGCCGGATTCGCCGCCGGCACGCCTGTGGGCGCCACCGGCACCCCCTGAAAATGCGTGACTTCCTCGGGCGCGCGCTCTTCAATGGGAATCTGTTCCCCGCTCGCCAGGCTGAGGTCGAGCGTGGAGACCGGCGCCGCCACATAAAACGGCACCTGATTTTCCCGCGCCAGCACCGCGACCGAATAAGTGCCGATCTTATTGGCCACATCGCCGTTGGCGGCGATCCGGTCGGCGCCGACCACCACGGCGCGGATGCCGCCATGATGCAGAAAATGGCCGGCCATATTGTCGGTGATCAGGCGCGCCGGAATGCCGTCCTGCAGCAGTTCCCAGACCGTGAGCCGGGCGCCCTGCAGATAGGGGCGGGTTTCATCGGCGAAAATCTCCAGTTGCTTGCCTTGCGCCACCGCCGCGCGGATCACTCCCAGCGCGGTGCCGTAACCGGCGGTGGCCAGCGCGCCGGCGTTGCAGTGGGTGAGCACGCGGCCTTGATCGGGCATCAGCCCCGCCCCATGGCGGCCGATGGCCTGATTGATGGCGATATCTTCGGCATAAATGGCAAGCGCTTCCTGCTCCAGCCGGGCGGCGATGCGGCCGCGGTCAAACGGCCCCTGGCTGGCGCTCTGGAAGCAGGCCCGCATGCGCTGGAGCGCCCAGGCCAGATTCACCGCCGTGGGACGGGTCGCGTGCAGCGTGGCGCAAATCTCGTCCAGCTCCCGCTGCAGGCTTTCCAGCTCCGCGGCGCGGGACTGCTTCACCCCCAGCGCCACGCCCATGGCGGCGGTGACGCCGATGGCCGGCGCGCCGCGCACCACCATGTCGCGGATGCCCAGCGCGACCGCGTGATAATCGCGGCAGAGCAGATACTCGGTGCGGGCGGGCAGCCGGCGCTGATCGAGAAGCTTGACGCCTTCAGCCGTCCATTCCAGCGTGGGAATCATGCCCGCGCCTCCAGCCAGGCGCGGATTTCGCCGGCCTGAAAAATCGTGCTGAAGGGACAAGCCGTCTGCCGGGTCAGCCGCCACAATGATTCCAGGTTGGCCCGGCCCCCGGCTTCTTCCCGCTCCACCAGGCAGAGCACGGCGACGACCTCGAGCTGCGCTTCCCAGGCGGCGGTGACGGCCTGTATGGTCGAGGCCGCGGTGGTGCAAACGTCATCCACGATCGCGACCCGCATGCCGGGCCGGACTTCACCCTCGATCCTGCGTCCCGTGCCATGTTTTTTTTCGCTCTTGCGCACCAGAAACGCGTCCAACGGCGTCGGCGTCAGCGCCGATTGCACGCTGATGCTGGACACAATGGGATCGGCGCCGAGCGTCAGCCCGCCCACCGCCTCGGGCCTTTGCGACAGCCGACTGAGCGCGTGCAGAAAAAGCTGGCCGGTGAGCCAGCCGCCGCGGGCATGCAGCGTGGTCAGCCGGCAGTCCACATAATAGCTGCTGGTGGCGCCAGAGCTGAGCACAAACTCGCCCAGGCGAAACGAGCGCCGGGCCAGCAGTTCGAGCAGTTCCTGGCGCAGGGCGCCGCGGTTTTCCGCCGCGGTTTCAGTGGATGCCATGGAAGTTATGAAAGCCTTTGGATTGTATGAACAGCATCACGAACAGCACTCCATTATAGGTGGCATGCACGATCGTCGAGGCCAGCAGTGAATCGGTCCAGGCCCGCACCGCGGTCAGGATGACGCCGACCAGGCTCAGCACCAGCACCGGACCCCAGGCCCAGGCGAGCTGGCTGGAATGCATCATGCCGAACAGCACTCCGGTGATGAGGATGGATAGAATTTCCGGGGCGTGCAGCCGGGCCAGCAGCCGAAACCCGGCCGCCATCACGCGCACCCACCAGACCGCTCCCGCCGCCAGGATCATCGCCCCGAGCAGCACCCATTCTTCCACCCGCCCGGCCGGCGCATGCTGGATTTGCTGCGCCAGATAACGAAACGCCACGCCCAGCCCCAGCACGGCCGCCAATGCGTAAAAATACGGCAGCCAGTGCCGGGCCTCCTCCCGCGTCATGCCCGCGGCAAAGCTGCGGCGCAGGCTGGGATAGATCAGGCCGCGAAAAAAGAATTCCTCAAACAATGGCGCCAGAATCACCCCATAGATGGCCAGAACCCAGGCCGTGTGCGGAGTGAACATGCGGTCCATGGGCACGTGCTTCGGCGCGTGCACCAGCGGCTCCAGCGCCTGCGCCAGAAACGAAAGCCCCACCCCGCAGGCAACGACGATGAGCAGTTTCTGCGCCGATAAAATGCGCCAATGCACCGCGGGACCCAGAGAGGATTGATATTTGCGGCGCAAAAGCAAACCGCAAAAGCCCACCCCGGCGGCAAAACCCAGCGCCTGGGCCATGATCATGAGATTGATATTGGAGCTGCTGGTCAGCAGCGGAATATTGAGCGTGCCGGGCGTCATCAGCCCGTGGACGATCATCCAGACCAGCTCGGCCCCCAGCATCAGGATCAGGGTGATCAGCAGCGTGACGCCGATGGTGAGCACCACGTCGGTGCCGCTCCAGACCGGATCGCGCGGCGGCGCGGCGGGCGGCGCTTCCGGCTGCCACGGGACCGGATGCCATTCCGGTTCCGGCAGCCGCGGGGATTGAGGGTCTTCGGGGGTCAAATCAGGTTCTCGCAACCGCGGCGGTGCAAATATCTAGTGGAACATATTGCCGGTGAAGAAGGGAAGATGTGAAGAAAGAACTGGAGAAGTGCATTCAATTACATCTTCAGTTCCGCCCGCAGCACTTTTCCGGTATGGCTGGCCGCGCAGGCGGCGATCATTTCCGGCGGACCGGCGGCCACAATCTCGCCGCCCGCTTCCCCGCCCTCGGGGCCAAGATCCAAGACCCAGTCGGCGGATTTGATCACGTCGAGATTATGCTCGATCACGATCACCGTGTTGCCCAGGGCCACCAGCCGGTCCAGCAGGGCGATCAGGTGCCTGACGTCCTCAAAATGCAGGCCCGTCGTGGGCTCATCGAGCAGATAGACCGTGCGCCCGGTCTGCCGCCGGCTCAGTTCGCGGGCCAGCTTGATGCGCTGGGCCTCGCCGCCCGAGAGCGTGACCGCGGGCTGGCCCAGGCGCAGATACCCCAGGCCCACCTCCATCAGCGTCTCCAGCTTGCCGTGCATGCGCGGCAGGTCTCGCAGGGGCGCCAGCATTTCTTCCACCGTCGCATCGAGCACATCGGCGATGGAAAGCCCCTTGAAGCGCACCGCCAGCGTTTCCTGGTTATAGCGGCGCCCGCGGCAGCCGTCGCAGGGCACGCGGGCGTCGGGCAAAAAGTTCATCTCGATGCGCCGTTCGCCCTCGCCCCGGCAGGCCTCGCAGCGACCGCCCGGCAGGTTAAAGCTGAAGCGGCCGGGCGTATAGCCGCGCATCCGCGCCTCCGGCAGCATCGCGAATAACTCACGAATGGGCGTAAACAATCCAGTATATGTGGCTGGGTTCGAGCGCGGCGT
>JAJZKJ010000156.1 GCA_021804195.1 Acidobacteriota bacterium | reverse complement strand
CCGGACTCAACGGCACCAAAGCCGGTCCTGCCGCGCCAGCCGCGCCAATTCCGCGTCGATCAGCAGGGCGCCGCTGCCGGTCCGCAGCACGCTGCAATTGCCGGCGGATCCGCTGGCCAACACACATAATTCCAGGCTCATCCCACATAGATTATCCCGCCGGACTGATCCCGGAAAGGCCCCGCGGACCAGCAGTCCAGCTTGCCCATTTTAAGTGTACACCGCCGGGCTGGATGGCCGGCTTGACAGGGCCGCAGATTCGCGGCACAATAACGTTTGTGGATAGCTTATCGAAACAACTCGCCGCCGCTGAGCTGGGCTCGCGCCGATGCTGTGGCTATTTCTGGCGTTTTTACTTTTTTGCCGGCGTGTAGCGGCGGGCCAGGCGACTTTGTCATTGAGGAAAAGTTGAAACTGACGCCCGCCTATGGCGGGCTTTTTTTTTGGGCCACGGGAGGCAGTTTATGAATGGCGTCATGCGGCAAAAACTTGCGGAAACCGGTCATCTGGCCGCGGCGGCCCTAAATCTAGCGCGGCATATCGAAGCGGAATTGGCGCGGCTGGCCCGGCAGGACCGGCTTTGGTGCCGTTGAGTCCGGCGTCATACCCAGCCGCCCTAAACCCATAAGGAGACCAACCCATGATTGTGGTGATGCAATCCGAAGCGAGCAAGGCCCAGGTGAATCACGTGGTTAAATTGATCCGGGAAATGGGCTTGCGTGAACACATCATCGTCGGCACGGAACGCACGGTCGTCGCGGCGCTGGGCGATGATCGGCACAAAGACAAGGATAAGCTCGAAAATGCCGGCGGCGTGGAACGGGTGATGCCGGTGTTGGCGCCGTACAAAATGGCCTCGCGGGAGGTTAAGAAGGAGCGCAGCATCGTGCCGCTGGGCGGGCGCCTGGGTGGATCGGCGGGCGGCAAAAGGCTGGCCATTATCGCGGGGCCGTGCTCGGTGGAAGACCGCGCCAAAACGCTGGAATTGGCGCAAGCCGTGCGCGATGCCGGCGCCACCGGTTTGCGCGGCGGGGCGTTTAAGCCGCGCACCAGCCCGTATGCGTTTCAGGGTTTAGGTGAAAAAGGTCTGGAGATTCTGGCCCAGGCGCGGGATAAAACCGGCCTGGCCGTGGTGACGGAAGTGATGGCCGTGGACCAGGTGGCGCTGGTGGGCCGCTACGCCGACGTGTTGCAGGTCGGGGCGCGGAACATGCAGAATTTCAATCTGCTTTGCGCGGTCGGCGAGCAGCATAAGCCGGTACTGCTTAAGCGCGGCATTTCGGCGACGCTGGAAGAGTTTCTGTTGGCGGCGGAATACATCATGTCCCGGGGCAACCCCAACGTGATTCTATGCGAACGCGGCATCCGGACGTTTGAAAGTTTTTGCCGCAACACGCTGCCGCTGGCGGTGGTGCCGGAGATTCATCGCATCAGTCATTTGCCGATCATTGTGGACCCTTCGCAGGGAACCGGCCATGCGCATCTGGTTCCGGACATGTGCCGGGCGGCGGTGGCGTGCGGGGCAGATGGTTTGATTATTGAATGCCACGCCGATCCGGAGCACGCGTTGACGGATGGCGCGCAATCGATCACCCCACGGGTATTAGCCGCTTTGGCGGAATCGCTGCGAAAAATAGCCGCCGCGGTGGATCGCCAGTGGTAATATCCTGGCAGAGGCCGCGTCATGCCCCTGGGAGGATTCGCAAGCGTGGAAAGCGCCGGTCGCCTTGATAGAATGACCTCCATCAAGAAAAAAGCCGGAGAATCGCTTGAACTTGCCGCACTTCATACATAATGGACATGACCAGTTGCCAGAAATACAAATACTGGTGGGCGATAATCGTCAACTACTGGCGCTACTTCCCGCTGAATCCATTCAATGTTGTATTACGTCGCCCCCGTATTGGGGCTTGCGCGATTATGACCATCCAGACCAAATTGGGGCCGAGCCAGCACCGGATTTATACGTCCAAAATCTTGTGGAAGTCTTCCGCGCAGTGCGCCGGGTGCTGCGGAAGGACGGTACGCTGTGGCTTAACGTGGGCGATGGATACGCCCGTAATGGCGGCACAGGTAATTGCGGCCCTAACGCGATTGTCGGCAATACCAAGAAGATGATTCAGCGCCGCAACTGCAAGGTTCCCACGTGCTGGGGGTTGAAAGACCGTGACCTGATGGGCTTGCCCTGGCGCGTGGCTTTCGCCCTGCAAGCGGATGGCTGGGTTCTCCGCTCCAGAATAACGTGGCTTAAAAAGACGGCCATGCCGGAGAGCGTTAAGAACAGACCCACCAGCTGCACGGAAGAAATTTTCTTTATGGCGAGAATGCCGAATTATTACTATGATCCAGATGGCGTCCGCGAACCCACCGGCGCGAACCTTCGGAACTGCTGGGTCCTGGGGCCGGACATAAGCGGGGCCGGCCATCCCGCCGCCTATCCACGGGAATTAGTGCGCCGCTGTATTCTGCTTGGCAGCCGGCCGCGCGATACCATTCTTGATCCATTTGGGGGTTCCGGCACAACCGGAGAGGTTGCACGAACCCTTGATCGGAAAGCGATCCTGATAGAGTTGAATCCCCAGTACGCCGAATTTGGCAGGGAACGGATGCGCCATGCCGAGCAAAAAGAACTGTGGGTCTAAAGCCTTAATCCTGGACTATTTTCTGGCCAATATCGGCAAGGTCTTGGAAGCCCGCGCTATCCAGAAAGCCAGTGGATACGCCACCGAATGGGCCTGCCGCATACGCGAGCTGCGGAATGAAGAAGGCTAACAAATTCTTTCACACAAAGACAGGAAAGGGCTGAAACCTGGTCAATATCTGTTAGAAACAGCCGTTCGCGTTCCAGCGTTTAAGCGCGGAATTTCAAAGGAAACACGGGCACGCGTCTTGGAACGCAATGGCTATACGTGCCAAATGTGCGGCGTTGCCGCTGGTGATCCTGATCCACTTGGTGGGCCGCGTACGGTGCGTCTGACTGTTGGTCACATCAAGGACAAGTCTAAAGGGGGCGATGACTCGCCACAAAACTTGCGGGCCGTTTGCACCGCTTGCAATGAAGGCCTACAAAATGCTTCGCTTCCCAAGCCAGACCGCCTTTTCCTTCTCGCGCAGGTACGTCGAGCCACCATTGACGACCAGCGAGCGTTGTTGGATTGGCTTTTGCAAAAATTCGGTTTCAAAATCCAAAAGGCATAGAATGGTCTGGTCGGAGCAGCCTACAATTGCTTGATTCGTTTATAACCTATTGTAAATAAAGTGGTTACAAGCACACCGGGCTATGAATGTCCTTAGCGCAATCTTAACGATTACTTAATCATATCGATACAGCGCTGCCTTAAGCTCAAGAAGGTGCGGCGGTATTTAGGATGCCGCCAGCGCCCTGGCGACAACCTGTCGTCCGGTTGGGGTTCGGCCAACGCGCGAGGAGGCAGTCATGGCAGCCGCTGCGGTAAGCAACGAGTTACACGCCCGGGAAGTAGCTGAAGCGCTGAACGAAGTGCAGTTCACCGGCTTTCATCTACGGGCTATCCTCACAGCCGGGATGGGATTTTTCACGTCGGCTTATGATCTGACCGTGATCGGAACGGCGGTGGTGTTGGCCAACTCGTTTTGGCACGCCACGCCGTTGATGATCGGCCTGGTTACCTCGATCTCCTTGGCCTTTACCGTCTTGGGCGCTTTTGTGTTTGGCGCGATCGCCGATCGCCTCGGGCGCAAGAGCGTTTACGGCATGGAGGCCATCCTAATGACCATCGGCGCCTTGGGCAGCGCGCTGGCCACAGGCCCTCTTTCCATGATCATATGGCGCAGCATCATGGGGTTCGGCATCGGCGGTGATTACCCGCTTTCCGCCGTGATCATGAGCGAATACGCCAACCGGCAGAATCGCGGCAAGATGGTCGGGATGGTGTTCTCGTGCCAGGCCCTCGGTTTCCTCGCGGGGCCGGTGGTGCTGTTAACCATGTTGGCGGCGGGGATAAGCCACGATCTCTGCTGGCGAATCGCACTGGGGTTAGGGGCGCTGCCCGCGGCAGGTGTGATTTTACTGCGACGTTCCATGCCCGAATCACCGCGCTGGATGGCCCGGGCCAGAGGCGAGGGCTGGAAGGCCGCCCGGCAGTTGGCCCTGTACTCGGACGGAATGCTCAAAGCGGCCGGAGCGGATCACCGCGTGCGCGAGCCGCTGCGCAAGTACCTTCTCACGTTGCTCGGCACCGCCGGTGCGTGGTTTGTTCTCGATTACGCCTACTACGGCAACACGATCTGCATGCCGCTGATTCTAAAGCAACTGGTCCCGCCCCATGCGGTGGATCCGCTGCTGACCAGCACGGCTTGGAACGCGATTATTTTTGGTTTGTTCGCCGTGCCGGGTTATGTTTTCGCGTTTATGTTCTGCGACAAGCTGGGGCGCAAATTCCTGCAGATGCTGGGTTTCGCCATGATGGCGCTTCTGTTCCTGATCATAGGCGTGGTGCCCGGGCTGGTCACCGCGGTAACGCCGTTTTTGATTCTATTCGGCTTAAGTTATTTCTTCGTGGAATTCGGGCCGAATGTGACCACTTTTATTTTGGCCGCGGAATTGTTCCCCGTGAATCAGCGGACCACGGGGCATGGTATTTCCGCCGGTGTGGCCAAAGCGGGGGCGTTTATAGGTGTATTTCTGTTTCCGATTTTGCAGTCCGCGCTGGGCTTAAGCAACATTCTGATTTTGTCCGCCGGCTTGTCGGCGGTCGGCCTGATTCTGACCGCCGTGTGCATCAAGGAACCTGCCCGCAAGGCCCTGGAGGAAACCAGCTTGGAAAGCGGGTGGACGCCGCTGCCAACGCCAGTGCCGGCGCCGGCGTCTGTGGGAAGTAAAATCCCTGAGATGGCTGCGGTTTAGTGCGGTCCGATCAATTTTTGGGCGGCGAGTAAGGCGGCGTCTGCGTCGGCGAATTCTTCTTCCAGCTGCCGATCGTAAAGCTCATCAAGCCACCGCTTGAAGCGCGGGCCGGGCGTAGCACCCAGCCGGATCAGATCCGCCCCGGTCACCAGTGGCGGCGGCGCTACTGGGCCGCGAGCCAGTTCATTCAGGCGGCTTTCCAAGGCGGCTGAATCCGACTCTTCCAAGGGCTGCGCCTGATAAAGCCGCCGCAACTCGCCACAACGCGGGTCCGCCAGCAAACGCTTCAACTGCGCGGTGGGCAGGCTGGACCATTGCCGCAAGACCGGCAGTTTTTCCACCAACCAAACCAGGTCCTCGCGCTCGCGTCCGCTAAGCGCCAGCGCTTTTTGCAGGCGTTGGCCGTAGCTCGCCGGCGGCAGTCGAAGACCCGCTACGGTGGGCGGCGGCTGAGGCCGGCCTGGGCTGGCGGCCGGTGTGGTTTCCGTTTCCAAGTCCAGCCACATCGCCGCCAAGGCCGCGGTGAAACCACACGTGGCGGGCAACCGGCCCAGCCATCCTTTCATTCCTCCACGGGACACAATGGGCGCAGGCCAGAAATGCTCCAACAGACCGCTATCCCGTAGTAATTCCACGCCGCGTTGTCGCGCTGCCGCCGTCAGCAGCATTCGCATTTCCTCGCCAATGCGTTCCCGGCTGACGCTGGCGATCTTTTCCGCCGAAGCGCGGATCGCCTCCCACGTGGGCGGGGCGATGGTAAAACCCAGACGCGCCGCGAAGCGTACCGCGCGGATCATGCGCAGATGGTCTTCCTGAAAGCGCTCCGCCGCATCGCCGATGGCCCGCAGCAGCTTTTGTGCGATGTCCCGCCGCCCGTCGACATAGTCAATTAACCGTTGGGCGATCGGATCAAAAAACAGCCCGTTGCAGGTGAAGTCCCGGCGCCGGGCGTCTTGCCGCGCGGTGGCGAAAGTGACCTGGGCCGGATGGCGGCCATCGGCGTAGGGGCCGTCGCAGCGAAAGGTGGCCACCTCCATGGTAAAACCCACCTGCCGCACCAGGATAACCCCGAAAGCCGCGCCCACC
>JAJZKJ010000155.1 GCA_021804195.1 Acidobacteriota bacterium | reverse complement strand
AGAACATAAAGAATCGCCAAATCTGAGGTAGCGATGGATTGAGGGATCAGGAAAATTGCCTTTATTAATGCCATTCCGAGTGTCTTCATCGGGTTGTACCGTTTAAATTGCCCGGAAAACAAAATCGCCGCAATGTTACAATACCGCCGTTTGTACTTTGGATTCTCAACATGAAAACTGGCTCAAAACCCCGCAATGCTTCCAGCCGCCGGCAATTTTTCACCCGCCTGGCCCAGGGCACAGGTGCTCTGGCCGTCGCGCCCGTGCTGACCCTGGCCCAGCCCGCCTGGAGCCTGGCCCTGCCGCCCGGCCCCGACCCGCTGGAAATCGCGAAAAAATTAAGCGGCAAAGGCCATGGCCCGATGCGTCTGGCCGCCATCCGCCATGCCCGCCTGCAAGCCGCCCGGCTGGTCGGACGCATGACGCTGAAGGAAAAAATCAGCCAGTTGGGCAATACCGCGCCGGCGATTCCCCGGCTGAAGCTCAAAGCCTATCAGTACTGGAGCGAGGCCCTGCATGGGCTGGCGCGCGGCGCCCCCGGCGTGGCAACTTCATTTCCCATTCCCCTGGCCATGGCCAATAGCTGGAATCCAGTGCTGGCGCACCAGGTCTATACCGCGGTTTCCGACGAAGCCCGCGCTTATCACAATGCCAAAGGCACTCCCCTGGCCTATTATTCACCCCAGACGCTGAACACCGCCAAAGACCCGCGCTGGGGCCGCATTGATGAAACCCTCGGTGAAGATCCCTACCTGATTTCGCGCATGTGCACGGCCGTGGTTCAGGGCATGCAGGGCGACAATCCGGACTATTTCAAAACCGTCTGCTGCGCCAAGCATTTCATCTGCAACGAAACCGACGACGACCGGCACGTGGTTTCCGAAACAGTCAACCCGCGCAGCTTCTGGGAGTACTATACCCGTCCCTTCCGCGCCGCCGTCAATGCCGGCGTCTATACCGTGATGAGCGCCTATAACTCAATCAACGGCATTCCCTGCAGCGCCGACCGTTTTCTGCTGCACCGGCTGCTGCGCGAGCATTGGGGTTTTGCCGGCTACGTCACCAGCGACTGCGACGCGGTCGCCGATATTTACCTGACCCATCATTATGTCCCCACCGGCGCGCAGGCGGCCGCGCTGGCCATGCAGGCTGGCTGCGATTTGAACTGCGGCTTCTCCTGGGGCACTTATCAGAAATTTCTCGATGCCGCCATCGCCCAGGAACTGGTCAGCGAAGCAGATATTGACCGCTCGCTGATCCGCATTTTATCGGTGCGCTGGCTTTTTGGCGACTTTAACCCTGGTAAAACCAACCCCTGGAGCCAGCTCCCGCTCTCGACCGTGGATAGTCCCCAGCACCGCAAACTGGCCCTGACCGCCGCGCGCCAGACCCTGACGCTGCTGAAAAATGAGAATCAGACTTTGCCGCTGAACCCCAAAGGACTGAAAAAAGTGCTGGTCGTCGGCCCCCTGGCCAACCGCTGCGCCCTGGGCGGCTACAGCGGCAGCCCGGCGGTGCATATTTCCCCGGCCGAAGGCATCGCGGCCCTGCTCGGCGCCAGCCTTCCCCACCCCGGCCGCGTGCAGGCCACCGATTTAACCGGCGAAAGCTGGAACTACAAAGCCCGGAAATTTGTCCGCCCCGATGATTCTCTCGGCCACATGCTGGCCGGCGACAACGCTCAGCTACCGGCCATGAACTTCGCCGGCAAAACCCACATCCGCATCCAGGCCGCGAGCGGCGGCCCGGGTGGTACGGTGGAAGTCCGGCTATTCGGACCGCGCGGTCCGGTCGTCGCCAAAATCAAGGTGCCCAATACCGGCGGATGGGATCAATGGCGTGAGTTTTCGGCGCCCGTCAAGGCCACTGCCGGCCGCTTTCCGGTTACCCTGCTATTCCGCGGCCAACCGGGAGTGCATTTAATGAAGCTGGCCTGGGTCGACCTCGAACCCTCCACCCCCTCGCTCGCCGGCAAGCCTGGCGCGCCACAGGTTCAAACCCTGCTCGGCTGCACCGTCAAGGGCCCGGCGATTGAAGCCTGGCTAAAGGAAGCTGAAGACGCGGCCCGCACTGCCGACGTGGTCATCGCTGTGGTGGGCGCCGACCAGACGGTCGCCCATGAGCAGCACGACCGCCATCAGATCACCCTCCCCGGCGCGCAGGAAATCCTGTTACAGCGCCTTTTCGCCGCCAACCCCAAAACCATCGCCGTGCTCTCCACCAACTCGCCCCTGGCCGTGCCCTGGGCCGATGCGCATCTCCCGGCAATTTTATGCGCCTATTGCGCCGGTCAGGCGCAGGGCCAGGCCATTGCCGAGGTGCTCTTCGGCAAGGTCAACCCCAGCGGCAAGCTGGCCGAGACCTGGTTCCGCGGCCTGGAGCAGGTGCCCGGTTTTCATGATTTCAATATTATGAACAACCGCACCTATATGTATTTCAGCGGCCAGCCGCTCTATCCCTTCGGCCACGGCCTCAGCTATACCAACTTCGAGTACAGCCACCTGCACCTCAGCGCGCCGGAGCTGAAAACCGGAGGCTTTCTGCACGTCAGCGTAACGGTGAAAAACACCGGCGCGCGCGCCGGCGCCGAAATCGCGCAATTCTATGTGACCGCGCCCAAATCGAAGGTGAAGCGTCCGCTGCGCCAGTTGGCGGGCTTCGCGCGCGTGGAACTCAAGCCGGGCGAGGCGCGCCGCATCATCTTTACCCTGCCCTACCATGACCCCTCGCTCTGGTACTGGGAGGAAAAGCTGCGTAAATTCGTGCTCCAGCCGGGCAAGCTGACCGTGGCCGTTGGCGGCTCATCGGCCGCGTTGCCGCTGCAGGGCGCGGTGAAACTCGGCTTTAATACCGATCCGCATCTGGGTGATCCGGAGACGCTGCATCACGAATTCATCCCGGCCCGCGTCGAAGCGGTGTAGTTTCCGGGACAAGCGTGCTCCTGTTTTACTAATGGCATGCCGGGCATCCTTATCCTGGCATGCCACAACTGCTAAATCCGCTTGAAGGCCTGTTCGATCTCGCGCAGCGAGTAGCGCAACAGCACCGGCCGGCCATGCGGGCATGTCATGGGATGGCGGGTTGCGGCCAGCGCCGATAGCAGCCAGGACATTTTTTCCGGACTCAGCGCCATATTGACCTTAATCGCGGCATGGCAGGCAATGGTGGCGGCAATGCGCAATTCCAGTGTCTGCGCGCTCAGCCGCCGGTCGCCGGCTTCGCTGACTTCCAAAATTTCTTCCAGCAGGGCCTGGGCGCGCGGACCCTCGACACCGGCCGGCACGCTGAGCACCCGCAGCGAGCGTCCGCCGAACGGCTCGGCGGCAAAGCCGTTGCGGTCCATTTCTGCGGCGATCTCCTCATAGCGCGCCCACTGCGCCGGGTTGAGTTCCACCACCACCGGCAGTAATAAAGTCTGAGACAGCGTCTGTCCCTGGGCACGCGCCGCCGCGGTTTGCTCAAATAATACCCGCTCGTGCGCCGCATGCTGATCCACCAGGCAAAAGCCCTGCGCGCCGGCGGCCAATATATAGCTTTGGCGCAGCTGCCCCAGCGGCGTCAGGCTGCTCAAATCCCAAGCCGCTTCGGGCATGGCCGGCGTGGGCGCGCTGGGCAGACAGCCCCGGCTTGGTTCAGGCGCATAGACCTGGGCTTCGCCCGCCGCGACCGCGGCCACTCCCTCCCGAATTGCGATCGCGCTGGTTCCCGCCAGCGGATCAAATGGCGCCTGCTCCCAGGCCAACGGCAGCCTTCCCGGCACCGGAGGCGGCAGCGGCTGGGTGAGCCGGTACTCCGGCGCCAGATCCTCCAGGCTGAGTCCTCCGAGGACTTCCCCTCCCGCCGCCAGGGCCGAGCTGCCGCGCCAGCCCGCGCCGGCATAGGGGTCATTCGCCTTTCCGGAATAGCGCGTTTCCAGCGCCGGCCGCGCTGTCGGCTGAGCGTGAATTTCACGCTGGAAGCTAGGCACGGGCCGGGCCACGCCCAAAACCTGGCTGAGGCTGTCGCGGACCGCATCATGCACCCAGTTGGGACGGCGAAACCTTACTTCGACCTTCTGCGGATGCACATTCACGTCCACGGCCGCATAGGGCAGATCGAGAAACAGCAGCGCCACCGGGCTGGCGCCGTTGGGCAGCAGATTTCGATACGCGTCGGAAATGCCATGCTGCACCACGCGGTCCCGCACCAGCCGGCGATTGACAAAGGTGTATAGCGAATTCCGGTTCAGCTTCTGCAGCTCGGGCCGGGAAATGAATCCATACAAGACCAGCGCCGGGCCGGTCGGGCCGTCTTCGGCTTCATCGCGGGCCTGAGCGGAGGCAGTTTCCGCGTCTGCATCCTCGTCATCTGCTTCACGCGGCATGCGGATCGAGGTCTGAACTTCCAATAATTGTTCCAGCAACTCGGCGCCAAAAATCTGCTGCAGGCGCTCGGCCAGCGATCCGGCCGCGGCGGCCTGCAGCCAGAGCCTGCCGTTATGCCATAGCTCAAAATGGTTTTCAGGATAGGCGAGGGCGTAATGGGTGACCACGCCGGCGATGTGGCTGAACTCCGTGGCTTCGGTTTTGAGAAATTTCCTGCGCGCCGGAACGTTCCCGAACAAATCCTCAACCCTGACGCGCGTGCCCCGCGGCAGGCCGGCTTCGGCAACGTTTTGCAATTTCCCGCCGCGGATTTCCAGGCGCGTGCCGCCGCCCGTTTCCGGCGCGCTTTCAAGCGTCAGGCGCGAGACCGAAGCGATGGAGGGCAGCGCCTCGCCGCGAAAGCCCAGCGTGGGGATGGCGAGCAGATCGCTGGTCTCGCGCAGTTTGCTGGTGGCGTGGCGCTCCAGCGCCAGGAGCGCGTCATCGCGCGTCATGCCCGCGCCGTCATCAAGCACCTCGATGCGCTTGCGGCCGCCGGCTTCGATTTCGATCCGCAGTCTTCGGGCGCCGGCATCCAGGCTGTTTTCGAGCAGCTCCTTCACCACCGCCGCCGGCCTTTCGACCACTTCGCCAGCGGCGATCTGGTTGACAACCCGGTCGGGAAGTATGCGCACCTGGCCCATGATTCTCTTCCATCATAACGGCCGCGCGGCCGATGTAAAATCTTGTCATGGAACGTCCCCTGGCGCTGGTGGGTTTTATGGGCAGCGGCAAGTCCACCGTGGGCAAACGGCTGGCGCAGCGGCTGGGGTGGTATTTCTGCGACCTCGATGACCGCATCGTGGCGCTTGCGGGCATGGAGATCCCCGTCATTTTCCAGCGCGGCGGCGAAGCCGAATTCCGCGCGTATGAGCGCGAAGCGCTGGCCGCGGCCCTGACCGAGGCCGAAACCCGCCGCCGCATGGTGGTGGCCTGCGGCGGCGGCACCTTCGCCCAGCCCATGAACCGGCAGCATATTCAGCAGGTCTGCAAAACCATTTTTCTCGATGTGCCCTGCGAGGAACTGATGCTGCGCTGCGCTCAGATGACCCAGCGGCCGCTGTTTCGCGACGCGGAATCCTTTCTGGCTCTCTACCAGCAGCGCCTGCCGGCTTACCAGCAGGCGGAAGCGAGCGTAGATGCCGGAGGCCAGGACCCTGAGGCCGTGGTGGAACGCATTTTATCTCTGCTCTTCGATGTTGTTATCGCGCAACCCTTATTGCTCCCGAAATAAGTGGCAGGGCCGCGCGTTTTTCGCCTGATGATTCCAGCGTGAAATCCCCTGAAAATGCATGCCGTCGCGGTGGTTGGGCCGGCACATCATTTGCTTGGTCTATGCCCCGGTATCGCGGCAAGAAGAAAGATGCTGGGCGCGAATATAATGCGCATGTGCGCCCAACGGGGTGTTGATAATTTTAATTTTCCAATTGAGTGCGCCGGGGTGCGGCTTGTTTAATTTTATTCTCAAAATATAACTATATCTTGCCAATACCATGATAGCGCGCAGCGACATGGGCGACAAGGGATCGAAATGATAAATGGGCGCCGAGGATTGAGGACTAAATGAAATGG
>JAJZKJ010000154.1 GCA_021804195.1 Acidobacteriota bacterium | reverse complement strand
ATTGCCCGCGCCGCGCAATGCCGCCATGCCTATTTGCGCTGCGGTCTGCAGGCTGATGGTCACCACCATAATGCGCAGATATTGAATGGCAAAAAGCGCCGCTTGCCCGTGCAGGCGACAGGCGTATACAACCGGCCTTGCAAAGACAAAAAGCATAATGGCTGTAGCCAGCCCAATGGCAAATGCCGCCGTCACCGAGGTGCCCGTAACCCGCCGCGCCAGATTGGGTCGGCCCGCACCAATGCTGCGCGCTACAATGGCTGTTGCGCCTACGCCCAGGGCCGCGGTCATAAGGCCCGCAAACCATTGAATGTACGTCATAAGGCCCACAGCTGCGGTGGCCGCGGCCACCGTTTGCGGGCTACCCGGAAGGTGCCCCGCAATCACCGTATCGGTAAGGCCGATAATGGCATTGAGCACCTGCTCGCCAATGGCGGGCCACGCCAACGCCATCACCGCCGCCACCGACACATCGCGCGCGGTTAAACCGCTCCCCCAAACGCCAAGGCCACGCGCCGGCAGCGCAAGCGGGGGGCTGGGCGCAAGGCTCGCGGCCTCGGCTTCGTCGCGTTCTGGCATGTCGGTAGGAAACTGAGGCACAACATCTCCGCCGGCGGGCCGGCTGCCACGCCAAAGGCAAATTGTATCGCGCTGGCCCGCCTACGCATACCGCCGGTCAGGGAGACTGACGCCATTTTTTCAGACAACTTGCATTGCAGGTGGCAAAAGTTGTACAACTAAAGGTGTATGACTGGTCGGCGAATTCCTCTCTGGCCGCTTCCCGCCGGGCAGCCATGTAAAAAGAGCAAGCGACCGAGAGCAGAATAAGGAGTTGGCCATGTCAGACAATGTTATGGTTTCACCCGACAGCAGCGCTGCGGACGGTCATGCCGCCGAGTTGCGCCGCAAGTATGTTGCTGCCAAGGGCGCCGTTGCCGACCTTGCCGGTGAAGTGGGCAAAGCCGCTGCCGACCGTTTGGGCGGCATCAAGAGCCACGCCTCCGACTGGGCGCACGACAAAAAAGAAGCTCTCAAAGAGCAGGCAGCCCGCTCGCATGTGGCGGTTGTAACCTACGTAAGGCATAATCCGTACAAGTCGCTGGCGATGGCGCTGGCGGCGGGGTTGCTGGTGGGCTACGCCATCAAGCGGCGTCGCTAAATGCCCGTATCGCTTTTATTGTAGCGTATGGTGGCTGTGGGCTTGTGCTCGCGGCCTGCTGACCACAGCCGTTGGCTTCCTCGTTGGGGTGCCTCGCTTGATCGCCGACGGCTGGCCCTATTGAATGCTTTTAAACCGGCGTTTGCTGACCACAATCACCGGGCAATGGAAGGTTTGTTGCCTATGCGCACCGCCGACGCAGCCCCGCAAAGCCCAGCCGATGCTGACCATGGCGGCAATGGCCGTGCCCACCCGGGCTTTTGGAGCACAGTGGCGCATTCCACGGCCCGCCTTATTGAACTTGAGGCTCGCATTATATTGCTGCAACTGCTGCAAATAATGCGGCGGGCCATGATGCGTGCCGTGTGGGCTGCGATTGGGGCGCTGCTGCTGCTGGCCGGTGCGGTGTTTTTGTATATTGCGATTTTTCAGGCCCTGCTGATGGTTATGCCCGTATTGGCGGTGTGGTTCACCTTTGCCGGAGTTCACTTGCTCGCCGGCGCTTTGCTCCTCGTGTGGGCCGGTGGCAGGACCGCAGAGCCGCGCTCCTCATCAACTTCTGATAGCGTCGCGGGCCATACGCAGCTCCGCACCAAGACGCCTGACAATGCACCCTCGGTGGAGACGCCGCCATGAGTTTAGAACATGAAATTGCGGAACTCGAACGCCAGCGCGACCTGCTGCTGCGGCAGTGTGATCGTCAGGGGAGCGATTTTGTTCAGCAGTTGGAAGAACGATACTCCCCGGCACGCATTGTGCAGCGTCACCTCGGCGGAGCTTTGGCAGCCATGGTTGCCGCGGGCGTCGCTCTCGGCAGTGGGCTGCTGTCGGCAGGCACGGCCGGCGGCGGCATGATAGATCGGCTCAAGGCTTTTTTGGGCGTTGATCATGCCGCGGACTATTCACGCCACAGCCCCGCAGCACCATCGCCCATCGCCTCGCCAACATCAGAGGCCGACCACCGCCAGGCCGATGGCCCACATCAAAACAGTTTGCATGAGCACCCGGTAATAAATGCGGTAGAGCCTATCGTACGCGAGGTTGCCGCCGGGCTTGCAGCAAAGATCCCCTGGCGAAAACTGCTCTTGAAGTTTACCGGTTCCGATTCAGATAAACCGTCTCCATCGTAACACCGGCTTCCAGCCTGCCCAATCACCCGAGAAACGCACACTTTCAGCGCTGCCCAGTCGTCCCCGTGAACCGCTGCATCAATCCTCAACTGTTTTACTTGTAGAACCATTGGTATACTTTGGCCTCGCACTTTTGTGATAAGTGCTTTATAGGACTATTGTTGTGTCAGAGTACATGACCGTGGCCCAAAAGGCCGATATTCCTGTGGGTGAAGGCCGTGCCATCGAAGTAGATGGCCTTAAACTGGCGATTTTTAACGCCAACGGCGATTTTTTTGTGTTTGAAGATCGCTGTTCTCATGCAGACTTGCCCATTTGCGCGGGGCGAGTGACCGGCAGTTTGCTCATCTGCCCGTGGCATCATGCCGCGTTCGATCTGCGATCCGGTTGCGCGGTGGATGGTCCAGCCAATGGGCCTATTAAGCGTTTTAATGTGCGGCTCGAGGGAGACGCCATTTTGGTGGAGCGTTAATTCAGAGTGTTGGGGTTTCATCATTAACAGCAAAGGAAATAACGAATGAAGTTGGCGGTGCTCGGCTGCGGATATGTTGGTTTGGTCTCTGGTACGTGCCTGGCGGCATTGGGGCATCATGTTATTGCCGTTGACGTTGACGCCAGTCGCGTTAAAAGTCTTTCGCAGGGCCATGTGCCCATTTACGAACCGGGCTTGTCCGAACTCATTCAGGCCGAGGTAAAAAACGGCCGCCTGCGCTTCACCACCGATGCCGAATCAGCCATTAAAGACTCGCAAACCATATTCATTGCCGTGGGCACTCCGCCCAGCCCGGCCGGCGGAGCTGATCTAAGCATGCTCTTCGCCGCCGCTGAAACCGTCGCCAAAGCCGCCAACGGCCCCAAAACACTTGTCATTAAAAGCACGGTTCCTCCCGGCACCGGCTCAAAGGTTGTGGACCGCGTCAAAAACGCTCCGCACCGCATTGAAGTGGTCAACAACCCCGAGTTTTTGCGCGAAGGCACCGCCATTCAAGACTTTATGCAGCCCGACCGCATCGTATTCGGCGCCAACACCAACGCCGGACTGGATGTGCTGCGCGAAATTTATCAGCCTCTTATTGACCGCGGCTTCGCCATTTTTTCGATGAATCGCCAAAGCGCCGAACTCACCAAGTTTGCCGCAAACGCCATGCTCGCCATGCGCATCAGCTTTGTTAATGAACTCTCGCTCCTGGCGCAATCTATGGGCGCCGACATCGAAAGCGTGCGCATCGGCATTGGCACCGATAAACGCATCGGCCCGGGCTTTTTAAAGGCCGGTGTGGGTTACGGCGGATCGTGCTTTCCCAAGGATGTCGCCGCGCTCGTGCATGAGCTTAAGCAAATTGGCGTGGAGCCATTCTTGTTTGCCGGCGTTGAAAAGGTAAACACCCGGCAAAAAGAATGGTTTGCCAAACGCGTCATCAATGCCGTCAAAGATGTGCCCAACGCGCACGTGGCGGTATGGGGCCTTGCCTTCAAATCCGACACCGACGACATGCGTGAAGCTCCCAGCATAGACGTTATCAGGCATTTGGCCGCTGCCGGCCTCAAAATTAAGGCCTACGACCCACAGGGCACGGCCAACGCCAAAAAACTTCTGCCGCCGCAGGTTCAGTATTGCGCCAGTGTTGCCGAGTGTACAACCGGGGCCGATGCCATTGCATTAATTACCGATTGGGCCGAGTTTATTACGCAGGACTGGGCAGCCATTGCCAAACTGATGCGCGGCAAGCATGTGTTTGATGGCCGCAACTGCCTCGCCAGCGGCAAAGTTGCCGCCGCCGGACTGCATTATTATGCCGTAGGCCGCCCCGAAGTTACCGCCGGCGCCGGACGCCAGGGCAGCATCGGCGTCGTATCCGCCGGCTAAACACGCCCGCGCCCCGCACAAGCGCAGCGCCCGGTGCTCTCCTGCTCTTCCGGCCCGCAGGCTGCGCTGCGAGCGTCTGCACGCCAGTCGCCGCGCAGCGCCCAAAAACTTTTCTACTCACACCTGGGCTACTCTCTCGGAGCAGCCGCACCCGCGCATCACGCGATGTAGGTTTTTGCTTTGCGGCCAGTCAGGTAGCTTTCCATAATGCAGCTTGAGAGGTCTTCGCTGGCACAGTAAAAGGCCGTACCCCGGCATAAACGCGTGAGTTGATCCACAAACTCCACCCAGTCCATGCCCCAGTAGTCTTCAATCAGCGCAAACGTAGACACCCGTATGCCCGCGCGCGCACACAGCAGCGCTTCGCGCAGGGTTGCCAATGCGGTGCGCTGACTTGGCGGGTACATCAGCCGAAGCGTGTCGCCTTCTACATGCGCGGTAGGCTGCCCGTCGGTAATAATAAACATGAGCTTCTGCTGCGCACCGCGCCGCTGCAGCGCAGTGCGTGCCATTTGCATGCCCAATTGCAGGTTGGTGAAATGCTGATGCGTTTTGGCCGCCTGCGCCAACGGCACCTTAATGTCTATGTTGTACTCATGGGTTGATACCGGCTTGGGCAAAAGCAGTGGTATGTGCTCTTCGCGCATCGCGGTTGCGGTCGAATAAAAGCCGACAAAATCAACCGAGTCCTGCGGAAAGCGCTGTTTAACCAGAGCGCTTAGTGCCAGGGCAACCTTTTTGGCAGCCAAAAAACGTCCATAGCGCATCATGCTGCCCGACATATCTATCAAAATGCACAAGGCGCAGTTGGTGGTTTGTTCCATCAGGTGCAGTTCAAGGTCATCCTGACTAAATTCAATTGGTGTGCCGCCCGCTTTGCCGGCAGCCGCCCGTCGCTGCAGTGCATTGCGCAGCGACTGGTGCAGGTCAATTTCTGATACCGGATCGCCAAAGTTGTAGGGGCGGGTACCTTCAAGCCGGTCGGCCCCGGCCCCAGTCTGGCGCGTGGCGTGGCCTTCGCGGGCGCCGCGGGGCAGGTGCGCAAATATCTCCATCAGAGCCTTGTTTTGCATGGCCGAAATGGCGAGCGGCGTCAGACGCGTGCGTCCGCCGACCTTTTCCAGCATGCCCTGTTTGAATAATTCTTCGAGCAGCTTGGGGTCTACGGGTTGATATTTATCCAGAGCGTCGAGGCCCTTTTCACCGAAGTTAAGAATAAACTCCAGAAAGTTATCGCCGGCAAAAAGCGAATCAGGCGTAGGAAACTCCTGCCCGTCAAACTCGCCATAATAATGTCGCATGATGCAATACCTTTTTTTGGATGATTGCGAGCCGTCGCCGTCTGCTGATTGCATGATAAGTATTTGATGCGGTGGAAAGCAAATGCGCTGCGCGACGGGTGGCTCGCGCGGAGTCGCCTAGAGTTTCTTCGGGTGCCGTTGTGAAAAGGTGCGGGCATATTGGGTTTTTGAGCAATGCCAAGGTAACAACATTCAAAACACGGGGTTTTTGCTCAAGTGTGCTGAGACAGGTCGGGTTGGGCGATAAAAAAGGGGTATTTTGGGGTGCGGTGGGTGCGAGCAAACCCGCATGGATATTGGCCGGCTTTGAAGGATGCCAAGATAAAAGCAGCGAATCATTGGTGTTTTCCTGAAGGATGCCAAGATCGGTTTTTGCAAATAGTGCAAAACATTGGGTTTTTCCTGAAGGATGCCAAGATGCGTGCACGCGGCCTGCGGGCCGCGAGAGAGTAGATGGAGATAGCAGAAAATAGAGCTTTGGGGCGCTGCGCTTTTGGGCGCGGTCGCTGTGCTGCCACGACGCG
>JAJZKJ010000153.1 GCA_021804195.1 Acidobacteriota bacterium | reverse complement strand
GCGTACGTGATGAGATACGGGCGTTTGTCCAAACGTTGCCCGGGGCGGAAATGAAACATGCTGGTGCGACCGCCGGCCGCGGCGATGGATAGATGCTTTGGATATCCGTCCTTATAAAAATACGAGGAGTTTGATATGTCTGTACAATGTGAAGCGATTGCCCAACAAGCCGCCGGCGCGCCGCTGGGCGTGTTCGAGAGATATCTGAGCGTATGGGTCTTCCTTTGCATTATCGCCGGCATCGCCCTGGGGCTTATCATGCCCCCGTTTTTCCAGGCCGTCGGCGGTATGCAAGTCGCGCATGTGAACCTGCCCGTGGCGGTTCTGATCTGGCTGATGATCATCCCAATGCTGCTCAAGATCGACCTGAAGGCGCTGGCGGGGGTGCGCCGGCACTGGCGCGGAATGGCGGTGACCCTGTTTGAGAACTGGGCAGTCAAGCCGTTTTCCATGGCCCTGCTGGCCTGGCTCTTCATCGGCGGGTTGTTCCGGTCGTGGCTGCCCGCGGACCAGATCAACAGCTATATTGCCGGATTGATTATTCTGGCCGCGGCGCCCTGCACGGCCATGGTTTTTGTCTGGAGTGATCTGGCACGCGGCGAGCCGAATTTCACGCTCTCCCAAATCGCGCTCAACGACGTGCTGATGATCTTCGCCTTCGCGCCCGTGGTCGGTCTGCTGCTGGGACTATCTTCGATTACGGTGCCGTGGGTGACGCTGTTGGCATCCGTGGTGCTGTATATTGTCGTGCCATTGCTCATCGCCAATGTATGGCGTACCTGGCTACTCCGGCAGGAACACGGCGAACGCAAATTGCGGCGGACGCTCCAGGCCATGCACCCTCTCGCTCTGGCGGCGCTCCTGGCCATGTTGGTTCTGCTGTTCGGTTTCCAGGGAGAAGAGATCATCGCCCAGCCATTGGTGATCCTGTTGCTCGCGGTACCCATTCTGATCCAGGTATACTTCAACGCGGGCCTGGCTTATCTGCTCAACCGTGTGGTGCGCTCGCCCCATTGCGTGGCCGGTCCCTCGGCACTTATTGGCGCGAGCAACTTTTTTGAACTGGCCGTGGCCACAGCCATCGTGTTGTTCGGCTTTGAGTCGGGCGCCGCACTGGCCACCGTGGTCGGTGTGCTGGTGGAAGTGCCCGTGATGCTTTCCGCCGTGGCGATGGTTAACCGCACCCGCCACTGGTACGAGATGCGCAAGGGCGTCGTGCCCTACGAACAATGTTGTGGGGCCGAAGCGACTCTCGGCGGCAGCCGCTGATTTTGAACAAGGAGTGATTCCATGAGTCGGTCCAATGAAATTATTCAAAACGTTCAAAGAGGCTATGGAACTGTGGCCAATAGCGGGCTTTCGTCAAAGAATCAGGGGGTAACCGCCGTCGCCCGGGCCTTTGGCTACACGGTGGAGGAACTCGCCTCCATACCCGCCGAGGCGAACATGGGACTTTCCTGCGGCAATCCGACGGCGATGGCCGGTTTGAAACCCGGGGAAACGGTGGTGGATCTGGGTTGCGGCGGCGGATTGGACGTATTCCTGGCAGCGCAAAAAGTTGGACCAACCGGTCAAGCCATCGGCATCGATATGACGCCGGAAATGATCCAACGCGCCCGCGAAAATGCCCGCCGTGGTCCGAACGGTCAACCATTTAATAACGTGGAATTTCATCTGGCCGCCATCGACAAGTTGCCGCTGCCGGCGGCTTCTGTGGATTGCGTCATTTCCAATTGCGTACTCAACCTGGCGCCGGATAAGAAAGCGGTGTTTCGTGAAATCTTCCGAATACTCAAGCCCGGCGGCCGGGTGGCGGTGAGCGATATTGCATTGAAAAAGCCGCTGCCGGAAGAACTGGCGAAAAATGTTTCCGCCTGGGTCGGCTGCCTTGCCGGCGCCATACTGATCGAAGAATATCAGCGGGAACTGCCGGCGGCTGGTTTCCAGCACGTACAAGTGATCGACAGCGGCGCGGACCTCAACGCCTACGGGGCCGTGGGAAAGCAAGCCGCCTGCTGTTCGCCCGCCATGGACGCCCGGTCTTCGGATTCGCGCAACGTGTCGCCCGCGGGATGTTGTAGTACCAAACTGACCATTTCCAGGGATTTTCATGCCGAGCTGGCCGCATTGATCCAACGCTACGATTTGAACGAATATGCCGCCAGCGTAAAAGTTTTCGCCGTACGGCCCGGCGGGGAAGTCTAAACGTCGGCAATCGCAAGGGGGCGCCGGCCACCGGCTTCTCTTTACGCCCCCCGGCTGTTTGTCCGTCCGGGTACGGTGCGATGAATCCCTTGACCATACACGTGTATGGTTTTAGAGTGCCATCGGTTGGGATAGGTTCCTGGAAGTTCCCCCCCGGGGTGGACCGCATGAAAGTTGAAGAAATACCAGATCCGGCGGTCTATCGACTGAGCTTCTACCTGCGCCAGTTGGAAGCTTTTCGACATCTAAACAGAAACACCATCAGCAGCAAACAGCTCGGCGAAGCCCTCGGTTATACCGACGCCCAGGTGCGGAAGGATCTGGCCTATTTCGGCCAGTTCGGACATCCCGGCATCGGATACCGTGTGGAGGAATTGATCACGCGGCTCAAGAAAATTCTCGGGACCGACAAGGCTTGCAATGCGCTGCTGGTGGGAGTGGGGAACCTGGGACGGGCGCTGCTGACCTATAAGGGTTTTCCCCGGAAAGGTTTTCACCTGGTGGCGGCGTTCGACTCTGATCCGGGAAAAATCGGACGCCGCTTCGGCGAACTGGAAATCCACCCGATGTCCGAAATCGCCCAGGCGGTCGGGGCGCTGCGGATTCGAATGGCAATTGTCGCCGTGCCGCCGGAATCGGCCCAGGATGCCGTCAATCAGCTTGTGAAAGCGGGTATACGGGGTATTTTGAATTTCGCGGCGGTTTCCCTGGCTGCTCCCGAAGATGTTTTCGTTCAGAGCGTGGATCTGGCGCTGCAGCTCGAACAGTTATCTTTCCGGATGAGCTTGGGGACGATACAGAATTCTCTCGCCGCACCCACGTAAAATAACCAAATACATGGGCTGATGGGGCTTCGGCGGATGATGCGGGCGAAGTCAGGCGGATTTTAACCGAGATAAATCTCAGACGGGCAGCACACGCCGCCGGCGGCCTGTTCGTTCAGTCGCACGACTCGTTCCATTCCATGCCGCAACGGTCCATCCGTACTCCTGAAAGAAACGGATGTCACGGCGCTGCCATCGGCATTGGTCGCGCTTAGAGCTGGAGGCGATTCTAGAATTTCCGATGGATTGATAGAACCGTACGGTGGAAACCCGCGCTCTTTTCCGCCACCACGACTGGGATCACTGCTTACCATGGCGGACTCCTTTTGCTCCCAAGGATAGGTCGGCTTTCTAACACTCTGCCTCCACTGGATAAGTATACGCTCTCCGGTCGCCAAGGCAAGTGACTTTCTCCAAAAAATTTTGTCCACAATTTACGAAAGCGGCGGCGGCATTTTCCAACATTCTCTCCTGATTTCGACACCGGTACGAGCCGACGCCCGGCGGCCACCGAAATAGAATGCCCATGAGAATGCCGACGACCCTCCTGTTATCGTGCGGACCGTATCATTATCCGCTGTTACGAATATCGGCGATGCTTCGGATATGTCTTAAGAAAAATTCGCGATCAAGAGCATTAGTTGCTCGGATAGGCTCTTATCACACCTCGGTGATCTCTTTGTGCTTGAGGCGGACCAGTTCGTCGATTCGGGCCTCGAACTTCTTGAGCAGTTCCTGAACCTGCTCTTGCGCCGCCTTGGCCTGATCTTCGGGAAGAGTGGATTGTTTTTCTTCCTGGTCGATGTGTTTGTTGGCGTCGCGCCGGATGTTGCGCATGGCGACGCGGCAATGCTCCGCCGACTCCTTTACTTTCCCCAGCAACTGTTGGCGCCGCTCGCCGGAGAGCGGCGGCAGCACCAGGCGAATCTGCCGACCGTCGTTTTGCGGATTGATGCCGAGATTCGCCACTTCAATGGCCTTGACGATTTCCTTGAGACTGGTGGGATCGAACGGTTTGATCACAATGGAGGTCGCGTCCGGCGTGGTCAGCGAAGCCAGCGCCCGCAGATCGGTCGGAGCGCCGTAATAATCAACCTTGATGAATTCCACCAGGGACGTGCTGGCCCGGCCCGTTCGCAGCCCCCGCAACTCGTGGCGCAGGTGATCGAGCGCCTTTTCCAGGTGCTCTTCGGCTTGAAATATAATTTCATCCACATCCATGGCTTGCCTATGAGTCAATGTCCGAGACGGTGGCTCCGTTCCGCACCGCTATAACTTTACCCGCCCGCCTCGCCGGTGATAAGTGTGCCGATCGGCTCGCCGGCCGCGACCCGGGCGATGTTTCCTTTCGTTTTGAGATTGAACACGACAATCGGAATATTGCTTTCCATCGCCAGACTGATGGCCGTCATATCCATCACGCGCAGGTTGTCCCGGATGACTTGCCGGTAACTAAGCTTGTCAAAACAGCGCGCCTCCGGATCTTTCCGGGGATCACCGCTGTATACGCCATCCACCTTGGTGGCTTTCAAAAGCACCTGGGCCTGCAGCTCCGTGGCGCGTAATGCCGCGCACGTATCCGTGGTGAAAAACGGATTGCCCACGCCCGCGGCCAGCACCGCCACCCTACCCTTTTCCAGGTGACGTATCACCTTGCGGCGGATGAACGGCTCGCAGACCTGGAGCACGGTCAAGGCGCTGGCCACGCGGGTCGGCTGACCCAGGTGCTCCAGGGTGTCCTGCAGCGCCATGGCGTTGATCACCGTCGCCAGCATCCCCATATAGTCCGCCGTGGCTCTCTGCACATGGCCGGCGGCCGCCAGCGTTTGTCCCCGCACAAAATTCCCCCCTCCAATTACCACCGCCACCTGCACGCCGGAGCGGGCGACTTGCGCGATCTGCTCGGCGATGCTCTCCAATTGCGGCATGTCCAAGCCGAAACCAGCCTCCCGGCACAAACCCTCGCCCGAGATCTTCAGAAGAATTCGATGATAACGAGGTTGCGCCATGCGCGGCTCCCAAGCCCAACGTCATTCCCGGCGGGCCGGTCTTCGGTGCGTATTCCCCTAGACTTCGCCAACTTTGAAGCGGGCGAAGCGGATGATTTCCAGTTTGGCCGAGACGGCCCGGGACGCATCCGCCAGAATGTCCCGGATCCGTTTCTTCTCATCTTTCACGAACGGCTGTTCCAGCAGAACGTTATCCGCGAAAAATTTTTCCAGTCTGCCGGCGATGATCTTGTCCGCAAGGGGCGGGGGTTTACCGGCAATTCCTTCGGCGGCAATCCGTTTTTCCCGCTCCAGAATCACCGGATCCACTTTGTCCCGGCTGATGGCGATGGGAACAAAAGGCATGCCGGCGGTAATGTGCATCGCCAATTCCCTGGCAAGCATGCGCACGGCTTCGCCGCCGCCGCCATCCACCTGCACCAGGGCGCCGACTTTGTCGTTGTGGTGCACATACCGGCCCACCTCCCCCGGACCACCGGTCGCTTCGAACCGCGCCACGCCGGTAATGGCCATATTCTCCTTGATGGTTCCGCCGGCCAGTTCCTTCACCACATTTTCCACCGAGCGGCCGGAACCGTCGGGCCAGGCCAACGCGTTGAGCTCGGCGGGCGTGTTGACTTTATTGGCGAAGGCAAGCTCCACCAGATCATGCAGAATTTTTATAAATGCTTCATTGCGCGCGACAAAATCGGTTTGCGAACTCAGTCGTACCAGCACTCCCACTTTGCGATCATGGCCGATTTTCCCACCGATCAACCCCTCCTTCATTTCATTGGACATTTTGGCGTCCGCGCGCCCCGCCCCCCATTGGCGAAGCAGTTCGGCGGCCTTTTCCATATCGCCGGACGCCTCCTGCAGCGCCCGTTTTACATCCATCATGCCCGCACTGGTACGAACGCGTAGTGTCATGATGTCTTTGGCGCTGATTGGGGTCATGGTTTTCGTTC
>JAJZKJ010000152.1 GCA_021804195.1 Acidobacteriota bacterium | reverse complement strand
CGCGGCGGAAATCCATCTGATAATCGCGCCGGTCGCCGAACTGCGGCGGCGATTCGGCCGCCTCACGGAATGGTCCGTAAAAGCCGCTGGCGTATTTGACGGCATAACTCAGGATGGCCCGGTCGTGATAGCCGGCGGCGTCGAGCGCGCGGCGAACCGCGGCGGTGGCGTGATCCATCATTCCCGACGGCGCAATGATGTCGGCTCCCGCCCGGGCGTGCAGCACCGCCTGCCGCCCGAGGTGTTCAAGGGTCGAATCATTATCCACGCAAGGAAACGGTGCGGCGGACGCCGCGGGCGATTTTCCGGTCTGTACGCCCTTGCTTCTTGCTTTGCGGCGGATGGATTGGGGATGGCCCGATGGATCCGCCAACACGCCGCAGTGCCCGTGGCTGGTATACTCGCAAAAACACAGGTCCGTGATCGCCAGCATATTGATGCCCGCAGCGCGGGCCAGCCGAAGGGTTGTGCACACGGCGTTGTCCGGGTCGTGGGCGTGACTGCCGGCTTCGTCCTTGTCCCGGTCGTCCACAACGGCGAAGAGTAGGTACGCCCTTAAACCGCCGCCGGCCATTTCCGCCAGGTCTTCCAGAGCCTGATCGGGAGAAAGTTGATATTGTCCCGGCATGCTCACGATGGGTCGCCGGATGTTTTCTCCCCGGCGAACAAACAGCG
Organism: Acidobacteriota bacterium; assembly: GCA_021804195.1. The sequence goes on along the minus strand of JAJZKJ010000152.1, from coordinate 5,313 downwards.
GCATCACCAAGTTTGCCGGCGAAAGCGTCGTTTGGGCGACCAGGTCGCGCAGCAGATCGCCGCGCCGCAGCCGCCGCATGCGAATGGAATGATACGGGGGTTTGTCCATGGCCTGAATCATAAGACCTTGATCCACCCGCCGGCAAACGACGGAATTTTCAAAAGCGGAAACGGGTTATCAAAAGGGTGAGTAGCGTGGGGAGAATTTCACCCCCACGCCATCGCAGAACCGGATGGGAGCCACTCGACTATAGTTTGTAGTTCCGCGGAACGCCGCCCGTCCGAATGGTTCGCCCCCCAAGCGGCCAGAAGTCAGGAAGAGCGACAAGGCTATTTGACGCCAAGTTTTTTTGCGATTCGACGGGCCGTTTTCAAACGTTTGGCGATCATCGGGGCAAACTGGCGGCGGGCCGAGGCGATCACATGCGCAGGGGCATCGGAAATACTTCCACAATGAAACGGCGGCTCCGGTGCGTACTCCATGGCCAGTTGAATCCTCCTGGCCCGATCCTTGCCGCTGATTTGCGCTACCGCCGCCAAAGCGCCGTCAATTCCTGATGTAACCCCCGCACATGTAATCAGATTACCACTGGATACGAAGCGCTTGGGCGAAGGGATGGCGCCAAAGAGCGCAAGCAGATCCAATGCCGCCCAATGCGTGGTCGCCGGTCTACCGATCAATAGCCCCGCAGCTCCACAGAGAAGCGCCCCGGTGCATACGGACAGCACGATCCTGGCGCGCGGCGCGCGTTGACGTATAAAGAAAATTACCGCTTCGTCTTCCATCAGAGCTTCCTGGCCGGCCCCCCCGGGAATGATCAAAATATCCAGTGGCGGGCAGCGGACCAGTGTGGTGGTGGGTGTTAGCATCAGTCCATGGATATCGCGGATGGGCTTTTTGTTTTTCCAAAGGAGATAAAATCGCGTCTCCGGCAAGCGCGCCAGAACTTCAAACGGCCCGGTGAAGTCAAGCTGATCCATATCCGGAAAAATCAGAGCGCCAATGTTCATGGTCAATGCAGACCGATGCGGCAAACGGCGGTATTGCCGTCGGCCTTGATGACCACAAACACAATTCGCCTGCCGTGCAAATGGCGTTCCGCACGTTTGAGCAGCGTCATGAATTGTCTGCCGCCGGTTACTTTCCGATTGTTCACACGGGTGATCACGTAACCAGGTTTAAGCGGAGTACGGCCAAGAGAGGCCGGCGCCCCACCTTTGACCAACGACACAATAACGCCCCGGAGGGAAGCGGAGAGTTTGCGGGCATAGGTGTCGGCGAAGGCGATTTTCCGCACAACCAGCCCCAGCTTGTGATCGTAATAGCGGGCCATGCGGGATGGCGGCGGGGGCAGCGTTCCTATCTTTACCGGAATGGTCATGTATTTCTTGCCGTGGCGAAGGATACCGAAATTGACAGTCCGGCCCGGTCGCATCTTCTGCAAGGCCCGTTCAAAGTGAGCGAGCATGAGCGAAGGCACGGCAGAACGACTGAACGGTTTGCCATTGATGGTAAGGATGATGTCCTGGCTTTTGAGACCGGCTCTGGCGGCGGGCATGGCCGGGATAACCGAACCGATGACGATTCCGGCGCGTTGCTTGATTTTGTAAAGTTTGCGCAGTGCCGGATTCAAGCCGGTGTCGTCGGCGGTGCCCAACCACGGGCGGGCGGCGTGAAACGGCTTTTCGGGAACATTGGCAAGCACCTGCGCAACTGTGCGCCAAGTCAGAAAAACACCTTCCTGGTTGGGATCTTTCACCAGCACGGGCACATTATGACCAAGCAGCGCCATACTGATGGATTGACCGGGGTCGGGTACCGTCAGCCCCAGAAAGGCGCCGGTGCGAGAGTCATAGACGGGACTGGTGGCGCGGGTAAGTCCGAACATATCGGTCAGCGCCAGAGGATGAACCAATGGGACAATGGCCTTGACGTGATTGATGCCGACATAAGGCCGGTAGCCTTCGTCCTTCGGCAAAAGGCCGATGGCAAAAACGCTTTGCCCCAGGCGCACACTGGCGTGGGGTGATATTTTCAGCGGCGGCAGCTTGAGTCCCCCTTTGGCGGAATCAGCCCGGATAAAGCAGAATAAGCCATTGACGGTGCGGCCGAGATAGGTGGCGGGAATCTTTTTCAAGGCACCGCAGGGAAGGCGAATGACCAGGTGTTTGACGTAACTTAAAGGGATATCGCCCGGAATAAGATTGGCGGAAATGAGCACCACGCCGCGGGAGTTCAGTACAATCCCCTGGCCATCGATTTTGGTGGTTTTGTGAAATTCATTTTCGGCCGTGTACTGCACAATCACCAGGCTGCGGGCGATGGCCGGAATAAAAGAGGCCAGTCGTGGCCGCGCGGCAGCGGCGGCGGGCGGGCAAACCAGAACTGCAAACGGCACGAGTAACGCGACCAGAGAGCCAAGCACTCCGCTGCGGCGTCCCGTCGGCCATCGGGGTTCCTTGAAAAAAACTTTCATAAATGTGCTCCGTAATTTTTTTGGGCGGCGGCCAAGCCATCCCGCCATCGTTATAAAAAGTCCCGCCCCAACCCGTCCCGATAGTAAGCGGGATCGAGATAGGGATAGCCATCGGGAATCAGTTCGGGGCAAATACCAGCGTCATTTCTCCGCGGCCGCGTTTGACCGTCACGGCGGCTGGTTTTTTGTCGCGCGTGAGTTCAATGGTGATTTTCTTCAACCGGCGGCTGGAGACGACAGCCCGGCCATTCACGCGGCGGATGATATCGCCTGGTTCCATGCCGGCGATATCGGCCGGTGAATTGCTGCGCACTCCGGTAACCAGCACGCCGCGGATCATGGGCATTCGCCGCCGGCGAAGATAAGCCGGCGTCAGGTTCCGCACGCTGATGCCCCAAGCGGTAATGGCGTGCTGCGGCGAGACGGCGCTTTGCAATCGCTGGGTTTTCAAATGCAGGACAAGCCGGGTCAGTTTTCCGGTGGCGGCGGGGCGTTGAACCACCAGCGTCAAAACAGCACCGATGGGTTGATCGGCGATGAAACGGCGAATGGGCGCAAGCTGTTCCGGAAAGCGGCAGTTGGTGGGCCGCCCATTGACGCTGATCAACACGTCCTGCGGCTGGATGCCGGCGGCGGACGCCGGGGAATCGGGATCGACCGAGCGGATCAATACGCCGGTATGGGCGGCGAGATGGTAGAAATTTCCCAGATCGCCCAGCGGCTGCAGACGGATGCCGATATAGCTGCGATACACCCTTCCATGCGCCAGCAGCGAAGGGATGACACGCTTGGCGACGTTGATTGGAATGGCGAAACCCAGGTTGTTGGCGTCCCGCGCCCCGCGTGTATTGATGCCGATTACGCGGCCGCGCAGATTGATCAGGGGGCCTCCGGAATTGCCGGGATTGATGGCCGCGTCAGTCTGGATCCAGTTGTTGAACCAGCCGGTTTCATAACCGTCGATGGTGGTAGCGCTGAAGTAGCGATCGGTATTGGAAATAATGCCGCGGGTAACGGTGCGCGAAAGGCCGTAGGGCGTGCCGATGGCCAGAACACTCTGGCCGAGTTGAATATGGGAGGAGTCGCCGAGCCGGGCGCAGGCAAAATGGATGTGCTTGCGTTTGATCTCGGCCATATTCATTTGCAGCAGGGCCAGGTCGGTCCAGTGATCGGAGCCAACGAGCCGGGCGTGCACGCGGCGCTGATCGGCAAGAATAATTTCGATGCGGCGAGCGCGGCCGGCCACGTGAAAATTAGTCAATACGTGTCCCTGCCGGTCGATGATTACGCCGCTGCCGACCGCCCGGAAAGATACGGGCGAGCCGTTGTCAAAATTACGCATAACCACGTCGATGCGGACCACCGCGGGACATACGCGGGCCAGGGCATAGCGGACGGCAAAAGAAGGGCGGTCATGGACCAGTACGGACGGAACAGCGGTGATCGAACAGCCGGAGAGAAGCGCCAGCATCAGCGCCAGGAGCATTCTGCTCCCGCCAGCCACCGGGAGCGGGATAGCCATCCGGGCAGGAATACCGGCGCGCACGAACATCCAATTGTTTCTATATTTATAGCCATCTCGATCATTATATAGCGATCGCGGTCCCTCCGCTTTCGCCGGGTCCCGGGGCGCTGTCTTAGCGGCAACATTTCGGTTGCCGGTTTCACGCAGGCAGGCGGCTATCGGGAGATCGCCCCCCCGCGGCCGCCGCCGCAACCCGACGCGCCGGGACAGATATTCAAACATAACAGCTCCATAAGCTTTGAGCCGGCCGGTCCACCGTGTTCCGATAGATATCGGGACACCAGCCGGCCAAGTCCCGATGGCTATCGGGATCGGTTCTTCGGCCTCGGTGGCGGGCGAGCACCGGACAGAACCAGCGTACGTACCGGTTTATTGGTCGCATCCACTAGAAGTACACGGGCTTCATGGTCCGCGGCTTGTTCGGGGGACATCTGGGCGAAGGCCATGATGATAATCTTCTGGCCGGGTTTTACCAGGTGGGCGGCGGCGCCGTTTATACCGATCACGCCGGACCCCGCCTCTCCAGCGATGATATAAGTTTCAAACCGCGCGCCGTTGTGAATATCAACCACCAGGACCTTTTCGTTGGGCAACAGAGAGCTTTTGGCCAGCAGATTCCGGTCTATGGTGATGCTGCCAACATAGTCCCGATTGGCTTGTGTGATGATGGCCCCGTGAATTTTAGCTCGCAGCAGAGTCAGCAACATTGGATATTTCCCAATCCCGACATCCGTCGGGGTATACTCTGGTCCCGAACAGCTCTGCCGGCGGGCAGGCAATCGGACAATCCTTGAAGTTTAACGCGCAGGACCTTGGTGCGTCTATTGTTTGGAAAAAGGATTGGATCGTATGCAGGATACGCGCGGGAGCGACCCAGTAGCCATTAAGATAGGTTCTTAGCCAATGCCGGCGCGAGTACCGATGTCGCGGCGGTATTGCATGCCCGCGAAATGAATTTTCTCCACCGCCGCATACGCACGGGTCCGGGCCTGGGCCATATCATCGCCCAGGGCGCAAACGTTGAGTACGCGACCGCCGGCGGTCACCAGCCGGCCATCCTTCATAGCGGTTCCCGCGTGGAATATCCGCACGTGATCCAGCGCCGCGGCCTGGTCGATTCCGGTAATCGGGACGCCTTTAGTAATCTGGTCGTCCGGCTTGTAGCCGTAGCCCTCACTGGCCAGCACCACGCAGAGAGCCGGACGAGGATCCCAGCGCAGCGTTACCCGATCGAGCTTTCGCTGGATGCAGGCGAGCATGGCTTGCACAATGTCGCTTTGGAGCCGCAACAGCAGCGGCTGGGTCTCCGGA
>JAJZKJ010000151.1 GCA_021804195.1 Acidobacteriota bacterium | reverse complement strand
CCCCCAGATGGAGCAGGCCCTGGATATACTTCAGCGGGCGATGGAAAGCGTCTGATTTGGCTCCCCCGGCCGGCGTAGAATAATAAGCGGGACCGCCGGGCGGCGGTTCCGGATATCGTGTTTTTCGCAAGAGGTTGCGCTATGTGCGTGCCGTGTGTGAAATGCCCGCGACCGACGATTGTGCATTTGACTGAAGTGCTGGGCGAAAATCCGGACGGCGGCAAACAGATCCTTCAGATCGATTTGTGCATGGATCATGCGATCGAAGGGTAGCCCCCACCTCTTTCTCAAGGGCGAATTCTACCGTAGCAATTTTTTCAGTTTATTCTTATTTTCATCGTTTATCTGAGCATTGATAAATTTATTCATTTCCGCGGGATCGGGGGTATTGGGTTTGGGAGGAATGTGTTCCGTGAATGTCTCCCAATCGTCGGGGTCCTCGAATGTTGTTAGGCCGACACCTAGTCTATCACATTCACGCCGGAGTCGAACGAAGTCCTCGTCACTGTCTAAATCGCCGTCTTTGTCTTTTTCGACTTGGATGGCCAAGTAGCTCTTGTTGGCAAATGCGCGATGGGCGGCAGCCTCGAAGACTCCTGTTATCCCAAAATCATTTTTTGGCTTTAACTCGTAGGTGATAATTTCGACCCACTTCCCTGGAATAAAATCAAAACTTAGAACAGTGACAATCTTGACGTCCGGTCGTGTCCATTTGCCACCCGTGGTTCTCGCCCCTTGGTTCGCGGATGCTTCTGAGATATACTGAACTTCTGGATTGCTGCTTGCATATTGCTTGCCTACGGTCCGGCAGAAAGGTTCATATAGGGTGGATTCTATCTGACTTTTATCTTTCTTTTTCCCCAAAAACTCCGTGCGCGGCTTGGTTGTTATCCGCCCAGATTCAGACAATAAAGTCGCCCCACCTTTTCCCAACCCCTTCTCCAACACTCCGTCGAGAACAAGGCCATTTCGAATCTTCCAGAAATCATCTTCAGTAACTGTTTCTCCGTGGTCTTTCTGCGATTGGCTGATGAATTCATCGCGCAGTTTCTTGTTGCCAATGCGCCCCTCATGTCCACTTTTTTTAACTATTTCCACGAGGAGATTGCGCTGCCAGTCGGTAGGAGCATTGGTCATGGGCGGTTCCTCTTTTTGTTGCTGCACGGCATCCTGGGAGACGAGAGAGGTTGCACCACCCATTCCTCGGGCTTTCTTTAACAAACCATCACGAATGAGTTCCGATCTTATTCGCTCAAAATCAGCGTCAGTCACCTGCTGCCCATCGTCCTTTGAGCTATCTATAAACTCCTTTCGAAGCTTTTTGTTTCCTAAATGGCCATCATAATAATTAACTATGCGAAGCATACGGTCTTTGAGTTTTTGCTGATCTTCATTATGCTCATTTTCACGCTCAACCATTTTTAGCTCCTTAGAGAAGTTTTGCAGCAATACAGAAAATTGCTTTGAGCATTTTTTGATTGTACTATTAAACGTTTTGTCTGTCAAAATCAAAAGTAACCATTCACGGGGTCTAAATAGTTCTTTTCTTGGGGGAAATCTTTGATTCCCATCGTCTGAAAGGCCAATTTGAGGACCGTTTTCGTTCGTCAAAATCATGCGAAATTCGCTTTGTTTTACCGCTTTTTACCCGTAAATGGTTACGATATTGCTTAATTGCGCGCAGCCGCGTCTTCAATTAAAAGTTGCGGTTATGGCCGCGTTGCCGGCGGCGCCGGGGCGAGTTGGGCCATCTGGTTTTGGTAGCGTTGCATGTTCTTTTGTATCGCCGCTCTTTGTTTTTGGAGCGCCGCCATCTGCGCCGGTGGAACAAGCCCTCGGTCCTCGGCAATGCGGAAGTTGATTCGCACGAGTTGAACCCGCGCCGCGGCCAGGAATTGACGCAACAGGGCCGGCATATACTTTTGTTGCGCTGCGGCAATCCGCGCCTTGCCGCCGCTCTTAATCGCTCTGGCATAGGCGATTCCCTCTTTCCCCAACCTCCGTCGGGCTTGCGCCAGAGCCAGATTGGCGCGGATGTCGGCGGCCCAGGCCTTGCGCGGATCATTCGGTGCAAGATGTTTTTTCTTGCGCTCCCAGAAAGACAGCGATTGCCGGTTTGCGTCCAGCAGGGAGCGACTGCGCGCGGCAAGCTCGGCCGCGCGCAGGACGGCGATGCGCCGCGTATCCGTTTTTTGACCTGGTTTCTTTTCCAGGGCCAAGAGTTGATCTTTTGCCACCGTGGCCAGCCAGAGTTGATGATACTGCGAACGCTTCTGATCAATATGCTGTTTGAACCACAACGCCTGCCGGCGAACCTGGTTGCGGGTCCGGTTCGATTCCGCGTGAAAATGGGCGTGGGCATAGTCCCAATCTATCCAGGCGGCGTCCAGGGCGGCATAACAGGATTGCAGGCGGACGGCGCAGCGCGCGATGGCCCGGGAATGATTCCAGCGCCGTCGTTCGGCGGATTTGAGTTTCCAGAGCCGGCGCCGGACCTTGTCAATCACTTTCGCAAGTGGAATCTGTTTGAGGATATACCGGGCGTACCGCCGATTGTGCCAGTAGCGGGAGGCGGTTTTGAGGTATGCCGCTTGCGATACCCGGCGGAATATCACTTGGGCCGGGATCGCGCCATTGCTGTTAAAGACCCGCCACGGCAACACCGACACATTGCGGTAATAGCGGATATTCGGATAAATCCAGTCGTCAAAACATAGGGGAAAATCCAACAAGGCCTGCGATTGATGGATAATACCGCGAAACTGCATGGCGATCTGAGGATCGTCGGCAAGAATTGCGTTGGGCGATACGGATTGTCCACCGCGGGCGCCGCGCACCGCCGCGGGCGCGGGATAGGGAAGGGGCGTGCCCAGGTAAAGCCAGCCGAACGGTCCGATGGCGGTATTCCATCCGCGGAGGCTGATGAGTTCTTCCAGCGGGAAAGTTTGCATGATGGCGTGCCGGCGGAAACGAACCAGTATCAAGACCGGTTGGCCGCGAATGGCGGCGAAATTCGCAAGACTTGGCGCCCATTCGCTCGCCGGATGAAAGCCGATGCGGCCGAATGCCCGCCTGACGATGGAACGGGTGGTCGGAATACTTAAGATGGTTTCATGCAGAAAATTACTGGGCCGTCCGCACAGCGCCACATCCAGCCAGTTGGTGAGGTGTTCGTTCCAGAACGCGGCCGGCAGTGAAAATTCGCGTGCCGGCGCGCCGGGATTCAGATGGGGCTTGGCGAGCGTGACCCGCGGCATCCGGCGCGGCGTTGGGGTTGCCGGACGGTTCAGCGGGAGAATGGCTGGGGCGGTCGTCGGCGAAGGGGGCGCGGCCCGCGCCAGCGCAGCGCTGGGGATCGCCAGCCAGAAAATCAAGGCCTTCCAATTCCATCGTGGATGCATCTTGGACTTCTCCGGTCGTTTTTTTGGTTGTTTTCCTGCCGCCGCCGGTTGATTATATACTCGCGCTGCGCCGGCACGCGTTACCGGCGCCGGGCGATCCGCTCAGTTTGACTAACACCGGCACGGACGAGCTGGTCTATTGCAGGGAGATATCCATGCGTCATGGCGTAATTATGGCCGGTGGAACGGGCACGCGGTTATGGCCGCTCTCCACCCGCCGGCGTCCCAAGCAGCTTCTGCGTTTGATCGGCGGAAAATCGCTGTTGGAAATCGCCGTTGGCCGGCTGCGCGGGTTGATCGATCCATCCCGGATTTTTGTATGCACTTCGTCCGTTTACGCCCGCCAGGCGCTGGATGAACTGGCCATGCTTCCGGAGAATCAACTGCTGGGCGAACCGGTGGGGCGCGATACCGCCAACGCGGTGGCCTTTTCGGCCGCCATCCTTTTTCGTATGGATCCGGATGCCGTTCTGGCGGTGCTTACCGCCGATCACATCATTGAACCCATCGACGAGTTTCAGCGCTGTCTTTCTCTGGGATTCCAGACCGTTGAAAAATCGCCGGAGTTTCTGGTTACGTTCGGCATTGTTCCGACTTGTCCGGCCACGGGCTACGGTTACATACGCAACGGGGGCCCGCTGCCGGGATTGGAGCCGGCCTGCCGCGTGGCGGCCTTTCGTGAAAAGCCTTCCCCCGCGACGGCCGGGGAATATCTGGCTTCCGGACAATACTGCTGGAACAGCGGAATGTTCGTGTGGAAGGCGGCAAGCATACTCCAGCAGCTTCAGCGGCATTTGCCGGAATCGTACCAGGGAGTGATGCGCATCGCCCAGGCCTGGGATACGCCGCGTTATCAGAGCGTTCTCCAGGAAGTTTATCCGGCGCTGCCGAAAATAAGCATTGACTATGCCGTGCTGGAAAAAGCGCCGCACGTGGCCATGATTCCCATGCCGGTGCGCTGGCTGGATGTCGGAAACTGGGAGAGTTTTTCCGCCACTGTTGCGCCGGACAAGCACGGCCATCGGGCCGTCGGCTGCGATCTGGCGACCATCGACTCCGGCGATGTGCTGGCGGTTTCCCAGACGGAACACTTATTCGCGGTGATCGGAGTCCGCGGGATTACGCTGATTCATACTCCCGCCGCCACCCTGGTCTGTGCGTCCGGGAAAGACCAGAACGTCAAGCAGATGGTGGAATTGTTGTCTGCTAAGTATGGCGACAAATATATATAGGCTAAAGCGTGAAAAACAGAATTCTTGGCATCGACTACGGTTCCCGCCGCACCGGCATCGCCATTGGCGATGCGCAGTCGCGCCTGGCCGCCCCCTTTGAACTCTTCGAGGACCTCGACGACCGGCGTTTGGTGGAGCGGATATGCCGGCTGATCGAGCGCGAAAATGTCGGCGTGGTCGTCTGCGGCCTGCCGCTGAATATGGACGGAACGCTTGGCCCGCAGGCGCTTCGCACGGAACGGTTCATTGAGTTGCTCGAACGCGCCTCGGCGCGGCGCGTGCAGCGCATGGATGAGCGGCTCTCCAGCCACGACGCGCAATCGCGTCTGGCCGGCCACTTCACCCGTCAGCAAAAACGCCGCCGGGTGGACGCCGTCGCCGCCGCCCGCATCCTTCAGGATTACCTGGATACCCACGCCCAGCCCTGATCCCGGGAATAATTATGTCCAATATGGGGGGGCGGCCTTCCAGGCCGCCCTGGTTATACCCATTGAGCCGGTGACTCCTTGCATCTGGCCGGTTTGAGGCCAATCAACCCGCAACTGTAGATGTGACCGAGCACTTGGAAATCGTAACCGTTCACGCCCCGGGTGTTTTCCGCGTACGTCCCGACAGGCACGGGTTTCCCCGGCGCGCCGGGACTGCCAATTACCGCGCCGCCCCGGCCACGCAGCCGCGGGGATCGCAATCCCGCGGCCGTTTTTCGCCCCGCCGTGAACGGTTACTGGAAATCCATGTAGGCCGATGCCCTATGTTTTTTCCCCCATGAACGCGCACGCCTCCCCAAGCCGGGCCAATAGCTCCTGGGAGTTTTTTCCCGCGGCGCGGGCGGTCCAACGGCGGGAACAAGAGTCGACGATATCGGCCGCGAGGCGCAGGCAATCGGCGGGCAGAAGTTCCGGCACGCGGCTGGCCCATTCCAGAACCACCAGAGCGTTCTGATCGAGCAGTTCATCGAAACCGACGGCGGCGAAGTCGGCGGCGCCGTGCACCCGGTAAGCGTCGAGATGGTAGAGCGTTTTGCTCGCCGGCCTGGCCGGATCGGCGGGATAAATATTCAAAAGAACATACGTGGGACTGCAAACCAGCGAAAGATCCGCCACCCCGGCGCCCTGCGCCATTCCCCGCACCAATTGCGTTTTGCCCGCACCCAGATCGCCATCCAGGCCGATCGCCTGGCCGGTTCGCGCCAACTCGCCGATCCATCGGCCAAGGGCGATGGTTTCATCCACCGAATGGGTGATCCAGGGCATGGCTGATTCCATCTGATTTATGCGCCGGTGCGATACTCCCAGCCGGCTTGCGGCCAGGGCAGGGTTGTACCGTCTTCATCCCGCAACGTTATTTCCCGCACCCCGGGAACTTGTCC
>JAJZKJ010000150.1 GCA_021804195.1 Acidobacteriota bacterium | reverse complement strand
GAGGCGGCTAATATGCGTGTTTCAGCCGCATCAGCATAGTCGGACGCGATTTTTACTCAATGATTTTGCCCGCAGCTTCTCAAGTGCCGATATTACCGTTGTGCCGGACATCTTTTTTGTTCGTGACAGCGAAAAAGATCGGCGTGAGATACGGGCGGATCAGTTGGTGGAACTGATTAAGAGTAATGGACGAACGGCGGTGTATATTCCGACGTTCAAAGAAATTGTGACGTATCTGGGGCAGGAGCTTGTTCATGGCGACCTTGTGGTGTCCATGGGGGCCGGCCCGGTGTGGGAAGTAACGCATGAGCTGGTTCGCCGACTTCGCTGAGATTGTAAAAGAGAATGAGCCGTTGGCCCCGCGGACATGGTTTAACCTTGGCGGGCCGGCTCGCTATTTCGTGCAGCCACGAAACGTTGTGGAGTTGCAGCAGGTAGTGGCGCGCCTGCGCGAAAACAACATTCCGATGTATGTGCTCGGAGGCGGCGCGAACCTGCTGGTAAAAGATTCCGGCGTAGATGGGGCGGTGCTGTGTCTTGATCAGCCGGAGTTTAAAAAGATGCAGGTGCGCGGCGAATCGCACGTTTATGCGGGTGCTGGCTATGACATGCAGCGGCTGGTTAAAGATGTGATTCGCCTCGGTTTGGGCGGGTTGGAATGCCTGGCGGGCATTCCGGGCACGGTCGGCGGCGAACTGAAGATGAACGCGGGCGGAGCGTTTGGCGACATTGGCTCGCATGTGCTTGAGGTGGAGGTGATGGATCAGAGCGGGCAGATTTATCTGCGGAAGCGAGAAGACCTGGTGTTTGAATACCGCCGCAGCAATATAAACGCCCGGTTTATTTTGGGCGCTGTTTTTGATTTAACGCCCGATGCGCCTGAGCGCCTCAACGAGCGGTTGCGGGAAGTTTGGATGTATAAAAAGAACACGCAGCCGTTGGCTCCGCACAGTGCGGGGTGTATTTTTCGCAACAGCAACGGCGTCTCGGCGGGCAAGCTGATAGACCAGGCCGGCTTGAAGGGGCTGCGTGTCGGCGGGGCGGAAGTATCGGAGCGGCACGCCAATTTTATAACCGCGGCGGCCGGGTCAACCTCGGCCGACGTGCTCTCACTTATTACACAGGTGCGCGACCGGGTACGCGACAAGTTTGATATTATTCTCGAGCCGGAAGTGGTAATCTGGTAGTTGTGTTTGGCTTCGCGGCTTGGGCGCACCGGGCGCCGATGTGACGGGTTGGCCTAACCACTCAAGGAGGCTTAGTCATGGATGACTCAGGCACAGCGTTAAAAGGCGAGCGAAATCCGCAGTCGGTGCATGTCACTTTACTCGCTGGCGGCATTTCGGCGGAACGAGAGGTATCGCTGCAGACGGGCGCGCAGATAGCGGCGGCGCTGGAACGCAGCGGCTATCAGGTGTTTAAATCGGATATTTCACCGGACGATCTTTCGGCGCTTGACCACCGTCCGTGCGATGTGGTGTTTCCGGCGCTGCATGGCACGTTTGGAGAAGATGGACAACTCCAGAAAATACTGGAAGACCGCGGGCTGACGTTCGTTGGATCAGGCTCGCAGGCGTCAAAACTGGCGATGGACAAAGCTGCCGCCAAAAGCCGTCTGCTGGAGCAGCACATCGCCACGCCGCCATGGCAGGTGGTCTATGCGCATAAGTTTAAGGATAGCTGGACGCCCATCAGCGGCATCGGCTATCCGTGCGTGATCAAGCCGGTGAGCGAAGGCAGCAGCGTGGACTGCGCCATTTGTGCCAGTGCGCCGGCGGCCCGAGAACATCTGGCGCAGAGCTTGGCGCGCCATGGGGCAATGCTGGTGGAAAAGTGCATTGTCGGCCCCGAATTGACGGTTGGCGTTATTGATGGACAGGCCCTGCCGACGCTGCAGATTCGGCCGCTCAGCGCGTTTTACGACTATCAGGCAAAGTACGTTCGCGATGATACTGAATATCTGTTTGATATAGCCTTGCCTGCAAAGACCTTGGAGGCTGTGAGGCGTATGGCGCTGGAAGCTTGCCGGGCAATGGGCGTGCGGCATGTGGCGCGCGTGGATATTATGGTTGATGGTAAAACGGGTGAGCCATTTGTGCTGGAAGTAAACACGATGCCCGGTTTTACGACGCATTCGCTGGTTCCAAAAGCGGCGGCCCGCGCCGGCATCGGCTTTGATGAGCTTTGCGGGCGGCTGGTGAATATGGCCATCAGGGACCATGCAGCAGCAGAGCGACGGCCAGAGACCCCATTGGCCTAACGACGGTAGACATTGATGACAGCAGAACCGCAGGAGCATCCGTCGGCCCGCGAGCCGAAAATGAAGAGCATTGTGCGTGGGCTTATTGGTGGCGTGCTTGCCGGATCCATATTGGTGGGTTTGGCTTGGGGTGGCTACGCCGCATTACGTTACACGCGGCATCGTTTAAGCCGGGCGCTGCATCAGCCGCTTAAACGCATCGTGTTAACCCATTCACCCGGATGGCTCTCGGCGGCGATTCTCGATAGGCTCGCGCAGGAAGCGGTTAATTTTACGATTTTTAATGCAAAGCACCACGAGTATGGGGCGCGTTTGCGCGATCCGCTGGATGGCGGCATTCTTAAAATTATCGCGCAGCACTACATGGATCATCAGAGCAGCGGTGAAAATGCCTGGATCAAGGGCATTGTATATGTGCGCCGCGCATGGCTGCCGCACCAGCAGATCATTGAAATAGACGCCGAGTACCGCAGGCCCGCAGCGCTCCTAATAACCAGGGGTAAGGGCTACTTGTTAAGCGCGTCGGGTGTGCGATTGCCGGGGACGTATTTGCCGGTTGATTTTGAGCGGCTGGCATGGCTTCCGTGGCTCGTTCATACGCATGTTGCTTCAGTGAAGCGCGGCGAGAAAATTTCTTTGCCGGCGGTACAGGCGGGGCTTGCGCTGGTGAAACTGCTGGCGCCCGAACCCTGGCATACGCAAGTACGCGAGATTGATCTTTCCAACTTTGGCGGTGCTGTGAGCAAAACCGCTCCGGAAATTGTACTGACCACGCGTGATGGCCATGCAGTATTGTGGGGAATGCCGCCAGGGCAGGAAGGATTTTACGAAGTGCCGGCAAGCCGCAAGCTGATGATGCTAAGCGAGGTTAATCGGCTGTATGGCTCGATAGATGCCGGCAAGGCTTATGTGGATGTTCGGGGGGATCAGGTGCTGGTGCCGCGGCGCGATCGCAATCAGACGGTGGTAAGCCAAGAGCAGTCTGCACAGTAATGGCCTTGGCTATTTGCCGGGTAATCAGGGCCACTTGGGCATATAGGTGGTTCAGCGCGGCGAGTGGCGTGCTGCTGCTGCTGCGGTGCGACGCGATTGTTTGTCCTGATACATGGCGGCGTCGGCGGTGGCGAGCAGTTCCGCAGGTGTGCGGCCGTCGTCGGGGTAGACGCTATAGCCGACACTGACGGAGACGCTGGGGGCTTCGCGGATTTTTGGCAGCAGGGGCTGTTTGAATTCTTCGATGATTCTAGCCACGAGCGCCGCCAGCGCGTCGGGGTCATCTATGCTGGGCACGAGCACCGCAAACTCATCGCCTCCGAGGCGGGCTACAAAGTCGCCGTCACGCACAACCAGTTGCAGACGAGCAGCGGCGGCCATGAGCAAATCGTCGCCGGCGCGATGGCCCAATTGATCGTTGACCTGTTTGAAGCCGTCGAGGTCGAGAAACAGCACAGCGGCGCGCGAGCCTTCGCGTCGCACCTGCGCTAAATGTCGCTCGACCCATTCGAGGAAAAACGCACGGTTGGGCAGTCCGGTGAGCGCGTCGTGGGTCGCTTCGTGTTCAAGGCGGATTGTAAGCCTGCGGGTTTGGCGCACGCTGCGAATCATGCGGATGTAACCATGGCCCACCAGCACGGTTAAAAATGCGGCAAACGCCGTGACAAAGATGGCGGTGTAAATAAAGCGGCCGCGGGCGCGGGCGCGTTCATGATCGGTTTTGCTGATGTATACGCCACGGAGGCGGTCTATGGCGTTGCGCCAGTGTTCGGGTGTGAGGTCGGGTGCGGCGGCTTGGTGCGCGGCGGGTGGGAGGCCTTGCCGCACATCGGGTTGAGCGGGGGGCGTATCAGCCAGGAGGCTGGCGATTTTAAGGCGTGCCTGCTGGTCTACCGCGACGAAAGTGCCGGCCGGCGGCGGCATGCCGGCCATCATGTGCCGCATGGTTTGAAGAGTGACTCGTGACCGGGCAATGTCGTGCAGGAATAGCCTTTGCTGCAAGCTGCTGCCGGTGAGCAGATAGCCGCGATGATGGGATTCTGCCGCTTCAAGATTGGTACGCAGGCTGTCGAGGCCGGTGACAACGCCGTAGTACTGATTGATGCGATCCTGGGCTTTGAGCGAACTGAATGCGTACATTGCCGCGGCGGCGCCGAGCATGTAGGTGGTGGCGATAAGCAGGAACACAAGCAGGAGCAGCCACCATTCCAGGCTGCCGCGAGGAACCAGCCCGCGCGGGGCCGCAGCGGTGGTGGGAGGGCGGATGCCAATGGACGCTTCGCCTGCGCTGCGAGGCGTGTTCGCGCACTCATCGGTATTGGATTTTGTCATAAGCCCCACCAAGCCAATCTCTATACTTTATCGGCAAAGGCCGGCTCTTGCTGCAGTGCGGCTGGCTGGGAATGTATTTTTATCGGATGACCGCCGTTTCTCGGACGTTATGATTCTTGGGTAAGCGATGTCTTTCGTATATGCAGATAATATGGTGATGATACGCGGATATTTGGATGTATGGGTGCAATAGTCTGCAGAACACCTATTTAAGGCGTGACTTAAGCCGCTCGCGTGCCTCGGCCGAAAGCGATTGGTTGGCATTGCCTGATTCTGGAGGGCGGCCTAGTTTTCGCAGTGCCGCCTCAATAATTTCGAATTGACTATTCATATAGCGGCACATTGAACAAATAGCCAGGTGCATTGCGAGGGTGATGCGATTGCCCAAGGGAAGCTTTGCGTCGCGCTTACGGGAAGCGGCTTCCGCCGCAGCGCGACAACTGAAAATGTGCAATGGATTAAACATTTCGGTCTCTTTTTCAGCTATTCAAGCTGGTCTACACCCTTTTTTTCCAGGCAGTTGCGAAGCCGCAGCCGCGCACGATGCAGGAGCACGTATAGGTTGGTCGCGCTAAGCTGCAAAGTCTTACATACTTCGTCGGCGGCTTGATCATCCATAAGGCGCATGACGATGGCCTCGCGCTGCATGGGGGGCAGGGCTTCGAGGCAGGCCTGAATGAGCGGGGAAAGTTCGGCTGATTCAGCGGCTTGTTCGGCGGTCATGTGCCAGCGTTTGGGGGCATTGCGCCAATGGCCCATATTGTTGAACATTGACTCGACAACTTTATCGTCGTCGAGCGATGCGGCAGGTTGGCGATGTTGTGCGCGAAAATAATCGAGAACTTTATGTTTAAGAATGCCCACGAGCCAGGTTGAAAAGGCGCACTGACCATTGAACTTGCCTTGCGCGGCAAGGGCTGCGACCAGGGTTTCCTGTACGATATCTTCAGCGATGTTGTGATCGGGCACCCGGGAGATGGTATAGCGAAACAGGATGCCGCCGTAAGCGTCTACCCATGTATCCACGGGTGGTGGGCTGACGCTGCTTGCCGGGGTAGTTGCTGGTTCGGCCGATGGATTGGTCATGGACACCCGCTCCGCGCGCACAAGGCATAATTTGAAAGGTAGCTAACCACATTTTTGGGGATAAAGCAACCGCTGGGAGCCTGTCCGAGTAATGGCCGGAATTGCGATGGCTCTGAAATGCCCCGTTTGCGCGGTGGATGATCGAGCCGACTCTGAATAATGAGTCTGCGAGATCCGACAACAAAGCAGACGGGGCATTTCAGATCCACCCGGCAAGGCGGCATGCTTTTTGGCCCCCCTCTGCGGCGCGGCTCCAATGCAAGTTGGGGAAAGAAGGAACTTGTCGATGCAGGAACCGGAAAAGTTAACGGCAGATGCCGCAGATGGGAAATGGCGGCCATTACTCGGAC
>JAJZKJ010000149.1 GCA_021804195.1 Acidobacteriota bacterium | reverse complement strand
CAGGCTGCTGCTCCATTCGAGGGATGCACTCAACGGGATATATACAAAATTTGTTTTCATTCCGGCTATGGATGATTCCGCCCATCCCTTTGGACGGGCACGGCTGCTGGTGGCGGCGGACAAGAAGATCATCTATCGCTCTGCGATCCTGGCGCCGGGCCGGGCGGTCAAGCCCGTGGTGCTTTCGGTCCGGGGCGTTCATACGCTTGTTCTCCAGGCGCGGGGCGTGGGTCGTTATGGCGTGCGCGGGCGGGTGGATTGGCTCAACGCGGCATTGCTGCGGTGAAAGTTGGATCGATGTCGCAAACCAATATATTTGAGGCCTTCTGTGTGTGCGGGCAGGGCATGGCGATCAGCCGGGCGCAGATCGGACGGCACGTTGTTTGTCCAGCCTGCAATCGAGTGCTTATTCCCGTGGAGATCCGGCCGGCGAATACTCCGGAATCCGCCGTAGCGCCGGCGCCGCGACCCCACGTTCCGCCGGCGGCGCTCCGGGCCTGTCCGTTTTGCGGCGAAATGATCCTCCCGACCGCCCGCAAGTGCCGCCATTGCGGAGAGTTTCTCCCCGCTCCAGCGGCCGAAGAGGCCGGAGGAAGGCCGCGCCACGAGCCGGCTTCGCCGGCGGACGACTCGGCGGATCCGGTGTTTTTGCTGCGTGTATCGCAGTGGGACAACTTCTGGCGGTACTTGACCTGCGCGATGGTGCTGATAGTGGCGGGGGGGGCCTATCTGGTTCCCGCGATCCGGCCCTGGGCGGGCACGATTCTGGCGGTCGTGGCGGCTACGGTCGCCGTGGCCCTGCTTTTCATTTATCTGGGCGCGCGAACTTCCATCTGCCTGATAAGTTCCCATCGCATCGAAACACGAGCGGGTATTTTTACCAGGCGGATCGACTGGGTTTCCATGGGAACCGTTCTGGACATTCAGCTCAAACAGAGTTTCATTCAGCGGCTGCTGGGTATCGGTACAATTGTGGTCAAGAGTACCGATCAGGTCACCCCGCGGCTCGAGATTTATCATGCGCCGCAGGCCAGAATGGCGTTTGAATATTTGCAACAACAAATCGCCCGGCATGGACGCGTGGTGGTGAAATAGACCGGTAATTGAAATAATTCCCGAAGGGGGGCTGGACACCAGGGCGTGAGTTGTAGCATATAAAACCATGTTAAAGCGACTTCTTTGCAGCCGGCGGGAGGATGCGCGGTATAAATATTCCGAGGAGAACATGGTATGACAGACAAAAAAAACGGGGCCGATGCACCAGGCGGAGGCGGGACGTATGGCCGCGTTGCCTCGCTTCGAGGCGGGCTGCTGATACTTGGCATTGGCACGCTGATGGCTGTGGCGTCCGCACGCGGCCGGCCGGAAAAATATCCCTTGGCTGATTTGGGTTATATCCCCAAGCCCAGGTGGGTGGAGCAAACCGGGCCGGGATTGCCGCCGGCGGCGGCGTTGGTCGGTGCAATGCGGGGCGGCAATCCGGTTCAGATTCGCCGGGGGGCGCGGCACATAAGCATCAGCAACCAGTTCCTTACAATCACTTTCCAGCGGAAGACCGGGCGGGTGGTACGGATCATCAATGACGGCTCCAACGTGCTGCAAGGCTCTGGCGTCGCCACGGCGTCCAATACTCCCTTCGTGGTGGCGGTGGAAAATCGCAAAGGGCTGCATTATTTTTCCCAGATCGGGCCGGTTCGGAAAGAAACCCTCGCCGCCTTTTCCGTAAAGATTCAGGTGAAAAAGCTCTCCCATGGCGGCGCGATGATGGTGGTAAAAGGTCACAACAAGGGCGGGGTTCGTATCAAGTATTGGGTGGTGCTGTTGCCGGGCGAACACTTAAGCTATTGGCGGATGCGCGTGGTAAATGATCATCCGCATGATCTGATCAACAAGGTGGTCTTTCCCCAATTCGCCGGATTGGTGGTGGGTAAACACGCCGCCAACAACTGGTTTACCTTTCCGATTATGCTCGGGGCAAAAATCAGGGCGCAGGGCATCCCCGCCGGAAAAACTCTTCAAAAGGTTATCGACGGGCTTGGCATGAAGGGGCGGACGCAGGGGAGCTATACGTACCCCTTCGGCATGCACATGCAGTGGCTTTCGCTGTATCAACGAAGCGGCTGGCAAAAGCGGGGAAGGGGATTTTATGTGGCATGTAACGATAATTATACGTATGTCAAGCATATGGATATTGGCGAAGGGAAAGATCATGCCGGTATCATGAAGTATACCTTTCCCGGCACTTGGATTGCACCGCATTCCGCTTGGACCACTCCGTGGTTCAGCGTGGCCTATTATTCCCGGGGCGGGTGGGAACGGGCGGCGCGCTGGTATCGAAGCTGGGCCCGGAAGGTTGGATTTAAGCCGCCGGCCGGAGTGCCGGCAATTATTCGCCGGATGCCGGCGATGTGGTGGAGTCAATGGAACAATACCTATCGGGACATCAAGAATTTCTTCGAAGTACAACAGCGCGCGCCGGTTTCCGGGATCATTTATGATTTCATGGGAGGAGATAATTTACCCCTGGAAGATATGCGCGGGAACACCTCCGATATTCGCCATCTGAACGAAGCAATTCGGCGGTTGGGTGGGATACCTTGCTTCTACATTTGTCCCTGGCTGCTGTACCAGGGATACACCGATTTCGGCGGAAGCAAATACTCTTTCGTAGAGGGACGGACAGGGGCCGTCGCGGGCGGCTGGGGCGACACCTGGCCGGACCCGGCCGATAAAAAGTTTGTGGAATTGTGGTGCCTGAAAATTCGCCGTCTTGTGAACAAGTTGAAAGCCGGCGGGGTCACGTGGGACGTCGGTGGCGGTGGAATCAACGGCTTTCACTGCAACTACAATCCCCGGCGCACCTACCGCCCCGATCTCCTTCCTTACTACACGAAGGAATTCTTCAAGGCGGTGCGCCGCACCGGCCGGAAATATAATCCGGATTTTACGATTTCCACCGAACACTGCGCCGACTATTACGCCTGTGAATTTGCCCGCTCCGCTGCGCACATATATGAGTTTGAGCGCACAGAGGTCCCGCAAGGTGTCCAGGGGCGATTAATGCCGGTGCTTTTTCGTTACACTTTACCCCGGATATCGGCACTGCAATATCCCACCCAAAGCAACTGCGATTTCTGGATGTACGGATACGGGCCGGGCTATGGATTTCTCGGTGGCGAGCAGTCCTCGGGGAGGAATCCGAAAACTCAGGCCGCCAACTATACTTTCTATAAGCTTCAGTGGTATTTGTACTACCGCTGGCGCGTAGGCTTTATGGACGCGGTGGTGGATGGCAAAGTGCTGGGCGAAAACGTCACCGCCGGCGTGGGGAAGAGAAGTTTTCCGTGCGAATTTCCCAACCATCTGGTGGCCTGTTCCTTTCTGGGAACCGGGCGGCAGATTACCCTGGGCGGTTGGTTCGATCTGAATCCCAGCACATACGGGCGGGCATTGATTCGCCACCGTTGGCCGCTTCCGCCCAGAGTTACGCTGGCAATTCAAACGCCTTTGGCCCACGTCCGCAAGATATACCTGCATAAGGTCGGGAAATCACCGCGATTGATTAAGTTCCGGCAGCAAGGCGACGAGGTCTATCTAACTGTGCCCCATCCGAGTTATTTCGCGATAGAAATGATTGACCGGGGGATTCACCCCCAGCTTGACGTGCCGCCGGCGGCCTATGAAGGCAAACCGCTGACGATAAAACTGGCGCTGAACAACTGGACCGGCAAGGCGGCGCGGGGAACGGTTCGGCTGGATCTGCCGGTGGGGTGGCGCGTTTTTCACCAAGCGCGGTCTCGCCGCTGGGCAATTTCCGCCGGCCAACAAACAGTGCTTGCCTTTCAGGTAAGTGTTCCGCGAGAGCCGCTCCAACGCACCTATCCGCTCTCTGCGGTGATCCGATTCAGCAACGGGCGGAAACTTTATACCGCCGCCTCGGTGCGGGTGCTGCGGCGTTGCTATCTTCATGTGGATCATCCCATTCTGAACGTGGGCGCTACGGCGCGGGCGACCGCGACCTTCATTAACAACCTGCCGGTTCCCATCAATGTCCGAGCGCAGGTCACGGCGCCGGCTGGTATGGTGGTGGCTCCTTCATCGTTTGATATCCATCTAAGCCCGGCCGGCTTCCAACGGCGGCATGTAATGTTGAAAACATCGCCGGGAACGCCTGCGGTGGCGACAACAAAGGCAATATATCCCCGGCAGAGGCAAGTCCTGCGGATACAGACGGAAAAGATACCGCTTTCCGGTGTTATGACCCTGCGTTACAGTGTTCAGACTGCTGGGGGAAGGCAAATCTTGCGGAAAGCTTATTCCTGGACTCCCCGGGTGAAGCTGCTGAGCTTGGCACAGGCCGCTTGGAGAAGCAAGCTTTTTCCGTCCATATATATCGGGCAGGGCCAGTATGGTGTGATGGGGATCGGAGGCAGCGAAACTCTTAGATTGTCATCCATAGATCCGCTAACCAGCGATGCGGATTGGCCGATTATGCGGGTGGGACAGAGAGTGACGTTACCCAAAGATCAATCGTCTTCCATTGAGTATAAAAAGGATAGGGGATGGGGCGTATTCCGCACCTGGATCAACGTGCCGGAATCCTGGATGAAATATAGGTGCATCAGACTCCACGGTGTGGACCCCTATATAAGAGAATGGCCCCTGTTCAGTTTTAATTATGTCTTTATAAACGGTCGCCCCGCAGGCGCATTGGGCGATAACCGTAGCATCCCGATCGGGCCTTATCTGTATTACGGCAGGAAAAATCTGATTGCGATCGCGCAATACGCGCCGGCGGGAATTCCGCGACTGTCCATTGTGGCTGCTCCAGTGCCGCCGGCTCGGGAGCGTGCATTTAAAACTCAAAACGGCGGGTAAATAGCGCCCAGCCATAGAGCCACAACCATACAGCCCCCGCGGGCATGGCGTGTGTAGTGAGTCTCTTGACCGCAGCCCGCCACTGTTGTCAGGCGTCGATGGAAGCCTCCACCGGAGATGGCAATGGCGCCGCGGGCGACGTTGGGGGCGTCGCAATGGCGGGCAGGACAATATCCGGTTCCGGTTCGGCGACCGGTTCTCCCAGGTGAGCGACCTGCATCTCCTGGTACGGTCGAAAGGCCGTACCCGCCGGAATCAGATGGCCGAGGATCACATTTTCTTTCAGTCCCTGGAGGGTATCCTCACGACTGGCGATGGCCGCTTCGGTCAGCACCTTGGTGGTTTCCTGGAAGCTGGCGGCGGACACGAAGGATTCGCTCTGCAAACTAGCCTTGGTAATGCCCAGGAGAAGTGTCTTGGCTGTGGCCGGCTTGGCCTTGCGTGTTTGGGGAGGTTTGGCGTTTTTTTCTTCCAGAGCGGCCATGGCTTCTTTAAGTTGCTCGCGCGTAACAAGTGTTCCGACCGCAAACTGGGTGTTGCCGGGGTCTTCGATGCAAAGATTTTTGGCGATGGCCTCGTTGGCGCAACGGAACTTGAATTTATCGACCACTTCGCCGGGCAGGAAGCTGGTGTCGCCGGGATTTTCCACCTTTACCTTGCGTAACATCTGCGAGATGATCACTTCAATGTGTTTGTCGCTGATGCGCTGGTTCTGCGTACGATAAACGTTCTGCACTTCCGCCAGAAGATATTCCTGCAAGGCGTCCTCGCCCTTGATGCGGAGAATATCGTGGGGAACCAGCGGACCATCGATGAGCGGGTCGCCCGCGTCAACCGAATCGCCGGTGTGAACGCGGAGTTGCCGATCCTGGGGAACGTGGTATTCGCGTTCGATGTTCCCGGCGCCGCGGATGATGATGGTCATCTTGCCGCGGCGCTTGTCGGAGCGAAGTTCGATGACGCCGGATATTTCCGCCATGACGGCTGTATCTTTGGGCTTGCGCGCCTCGAAGATTTCCGTTACACGGGGAAGGCCGGAAGTGATATCCGAAGTACCTTTGATTTCCCGGGGCTGGCGGGCGAGCAAGGTTCCCGGGAAGACTTTCTGGCCCTCATCGACGTCGATGCGGGCCTTGGCCGGCAAGTAATGAAAATCGAGGATTTTCCCGTC
>JAJZKJ010000148.1 GCA_021804195.1 Acidobacteriota bacterium | reverse complement strand
GAAGGGAATGCGGCCCTGGGCGTCCGGGGCGGGCAGCGGCGAGGGCGGCGTGCGCACGAAGGTCGTGCCGTTTTTGGCGAAGCTCATTTGCACCGTGGCGCCATGGGTGCCTGGGGGCACGGCGGCGATGAAGTAAAAGCCCACGGTGCTCTTGGGATTGGCGCCGGCCTCCAACTGGCCGCTGAGATTCGGCACCAGCTGGTAGTTTTGGTAGTGCAGCGGGTCATATTGCTTCGCCGCGCGCTTGGCCGGCGGCTTCGTGGCGACGGCCCCGGCCAGCACCACGACGCTGCTGACCCGTACTTTGCCCGCCGCGGGCACCGTGAGCGGGCGGGTGACGACGGTGGTTTTTTTCGGGTCGGCTTGATAGACGACGGTCTGCACCGTGTACTTTCCGGCGGGCAGGAACGCGGTGTTGATAAAAGGCGCCGTCGCCGTACTCTCGAACTTCGCCAAGCTCTTTGGCGGTACGGCAAACCCGAAGGGACGGCTGTAATTTTCCACCACGCGGCCATGAGCGTCCTTGATCACTTGCAGCACATAACAACGCACCAGATCTTTGCCCTGCAAATTGGGGTCGCGCTTGGCCAGCGCGGCGCCTGTCGGAGCCGCATCCAGATCGTGCAGCGGAATTCGGGTTTCCAGCCGCACGGTGGCGAAACTGCCGCCAGCGGGAAATACCAGCGCGCCGGTGTCCACGGCCAGCTGGTGCGGCGGAGGCTGCATGCTGAGCGCGGCGAGTAGGGGTTGATCGTACCCGTGGATCGGGTTGGCCAGTTGCGGGGTGGCGTAATATCCCTTGCGCGCGCGGACGATCCAATGCGGATGGCCGATCACCTTGATCGTGATGGCGTGATAGCCGCCGGTGCCGGCCGTGGTGGGCTGATAGGTCAGCTCATAGTGGCTGCTGATGTCGTCGGCGATTTCGCCCATGAAGGGATTCAAGTCATTGGTCCGCGCGGCGACGAAGCCGCCGGTAGAACTGGCAAGTTGCGTCAGGTTGGTAAGCCGCCCGGAGTAGGAGATATTCTCCTCGCTGTTGCCGAGATTGGCCTCGGCGCTGCTGATGGCGCCCCGGCCGCCGGCCATGACTTGTTGATCAGAGGTGCCGACCGCTTGTTGCATGGTCTGGGCGATCTCGCTGGCGCTGGACTGAAGGGACAGGCCAGTGGGATCAATCGCGTAAAACGCGACGTGGTTGCGATTGGCGTCGTGGATGAGGGCGCGGAGCACGAAGACGGTGTTGCTGTTTACGCCCAGCCATTGGCTGAAATACAGGATTTCCTTGCGGCCGGGCAGCAGGCTCAGGCCGTCCACCAGCGAGCGCAGCGCGGTCAGGCTTTGCCAGCCCTGGTCCTCGCCAGCCATGGCGGCGGAGCGCTGGAGGCTGTTGGCGATCATTTGGCTGAAGATCGCGTGAACCATCGAACTCGCCGCGGTACCCCTACCGGCGGCAGGCGTGCCGATGGCCATCTCGGCCTGCTGCGCTTCACTGAGCGCCTGCGCCTGATCAGACTGGGCTTGGTTGGCTTCCTGCTGCGCCGTCAACGATGTCTGGCGATATTCCTGCGCTGTACCGCCCACCGCAATCTTTACGGCTTTTTCCAACACGTCCTGATTGTGGGTCACCGGCGACAGCGCATACAGCACGTTATCAATGCGGTAGACGGCGCCGTAGTCGCCAGGGCCAAAATCGCGCCTGAGAAAATCATCCGAGGCTTGCTTCGCCAATTGCCGGCCGCCGCCCGTTACGCGGTCGTAGACGAAGAGAATCAGATTGAACGGCTGGGGGCGCAATGCCGGCGACAAGCCGACCTTTTCCAAATCCGCGCCGGTGAGATGCACCGAACGCGACACCAGACGGAAGCTGTCAATCTTTTGGGTTTGGCCATTGTCCAACAGCTCCAGCTGATCGGGTTTTAGATTCTTGATGACTTTGCCATGGCGGTTGGTCACGACCAGGTCCACCATGACCTCGTTGACGTTTTTGCGGATCACGGATTTTGGCGTCTGCGCCCTGGCGGCGGCAACGAAGATAGTGGCGGCAAGGAGCAGGACGGCGGAACGAATGGAAATCAGCCTCATGGGGTACCTGAGTGTTTTCGGGAATGGAGGTAAACAGACGCGGGCAGGGCGCCCGTACTGCGATATGATCTGGTGAGCCGTTCCAAGCGGCGGAAGGCGCGTTCTTCGCGCAACGCCGCCTTCGGGCGATGCAGTCGGACATCCACCTGGGCCAGTGCGTAGCGGATTTGGCTGTCTTCTGGGTTCAGTTGTTTGCTCCGCTCCAACTGCCGCGTGGCGGCGGTCAATCTTCCCTGCCGGAACTCGATGAAGCCGACCATGTAATGGGGCGCAAAATTGCTGGGCTCCAGCCGCAGCGCTTGGCGGGCATAGGTCATGGCGTCCCGATAACGCGCATTACGTTCGTAAATAGCCGCCAACTGCAGGCGCGCGGGCACATTGTTGGGCTGGATCCGCAGTTCTCGCTCAAACGCGGCGCGGGCCGCCTTGAGCAAACCCATGCGCACCAGCAAGACCCCATCGCTGTACTGAACGTACGGGACATTGGGCCAAGTGTGCAGCACGCGGGACATCACTTTCGCGGCCGCCGCCTGCTTGCGCGCCTCGAGGTAGAACATCGCCAGACCCAGCGCTTGCACCAGGCGGCGGCGGCTCGCGGACAGCGCCTGCGGCAACTGCTCCGGCAGCAGGGGCAGATGCAAGGCGGCGAGGCCGAATGCAGCTACGATACCGGGCGACCGGCGGCGGTGCAGGGCGAAGCCCGCCAAGAGGTGACGCGCCTGGGGAAACTCCTCCAGCATGAGCAGATCCTGCGCTTCGTCATAGAGCGCTACTGCCTGGAGATTGGCGTTGGGCATGCCCAGCGACCTTCCCTCCTGAATGTGGGTGAACGACATGCCGAAATTCCGCGCCTCGAAATCGCAAATGCCGAGCATGGCCCAGGGCGCGCCGTGCTGAGGGTCGAGTTGGGTGAGGCGCGCGAAAACTCGGAGCGCGTTCGGGAGGTCGTGTGCTTCGTAAAGCAGCGTGCCGAAATCCCACAAACCTTCTTTCCAGTTGGGATCGGCGCGCAGGGCGGCGGCGAGCGCGTGCATGGCCGGCGCGGCCTTGCCGGCGGCGACGGCCGCGACCGCGGCCTCTTTCACCTGGGCAACCGATGGACTGCCAGGCGGGTTGATCGCTCCCGCCCACGCGCAGAGGACGCATAGCCATGCCACCAGGGCCACGGGACGCAGCCGCGGCGCCCTCATGGATGACCTCCAGCGCCTTGCGCGGTGAGCTGCAGCGACTCTCGTCGGCGCTGCTGAATCGCCTGTTTCTGGCGGTTCGCAATCAATTGCCGCAGCATGGCGCGCTGCGCCGCGCCGCGTTTGGGCTGATGCAGGCGGTAATAAATCTCGCCCAACACCACATGCCCCTGGGCGTTCTTGGGATGGGCCTTGACGGCGGGCTCCAGGAGATCGCGGGCTTGCTTCAGATGACGCTGATGAAACAGCACCAGGGCCAACTGCAGTGCCGGCTGCAACGCGGCGGGCACCATGGCGTGGGCGCGGCGGAGATAGGGCGCGGCTTTGGCCAACTCGCCCTGTTGCGCGTACAGAAATCCTAGATAGAAGTTGGTCTCATAGTTCGTGGGATCCAGCGCGTACTCTTTCTGGAAATTGCCCAAAGCGGCCGCCGACTCCCCCGACAAGAGCTGGGCCTCGGCCAGCCACAAATGCGCCAGCGGCATTTTGGGCGCCATTTTCACCGCCTGTTTGTACTCCGCGATGGCGCGCTTCCATTTATGGCTTTCCCGGAAGGCGTCGCCCAGCATGAGATGAACGACTGCCGAATCGCCCTTGCTCATGATGCGATTGATCCAGGCGCCACCCCGGTGCAAGTGACCGGCCCGAATTAGCGCCGTGCCGCGAACATACGCCAGCGCCAGGTCGCCGGCATGCCGGGTCCGGAACGGCGCCGTGCGCGCAATGGCCGCGGCGTAGTGTCCCAGCGACAGTTCGCAGGTCGCCAGCAGCAGGGAGGCGCGGTAGGCGCCGGGGTGGAGGGCCAGGTACCCCTGGAAATTGCGCGCCGCTGCCTCCAGCTGGCCGGTCTTAAAATACGCCAAAGCCAAATCCATGCGCGCCGCCGCCAATTGGGAATCCAGCCGCAGCGCCTGGCGATAGGCGCGAATCGCGGCTCCGAAACGGCCTTGCCGTGCGGCATCCACACCACGCTGCGCAATCACTGCAGCCTGGTCGGAGGCGGAAACCTGCCCCGCGGCCCCCAACCCGAGGCATCCCACCGCAGCTGCCGCCACGGCGGCCCGCCGAAACCACTGCATGGCGGACATTATATAGCCGGACCTCCCGGACGGCAGCGGACCACCCGGGAGGCCAGCCCGGCTTCAGAAGATGAACTTCAGGCTAAGCGACATTTCACGGTGGCCGGTCCAATCGGTCAGGTAACCGGCCGACGGGTTCCCCGCCTTGGTAATATCCGGCGTCTGCAGATAGCCGTCGTAGTAAAGCTTGGTGGTTGGATCTTGGTTACCGTTCACCGCTAGTATGCCGTCGGGGTGGTTGAAGACATTGAACGCTTCAATCCGCACTTGCAGCTTGCGCACCTCGCTTTTCCCGATGCCGAAGCTCTTGAACAGGCCCAGATCAGTGTCCACCAGTCCGGGTCCATGGATGTAGGGAATTTGATACTGCCCGTTCACGCCCGGCGCGGGTGACTCGAAGCAGGCGGCGTTGAAGACCTGATTGGGCCCCAGGTTCGTGGCGGGATTGCAGCCGGGGACCAGGATGGGGTGAACCGTGGTGTCCGGAGTCCCAGTAATGAAGTTGGCGTTGTAGTCTCCGTACGCGCCGCTGATGCCCTGCATCGTGATGCTTTCCCGGCAACATGACTGCCTATAGCGGTGGCACCTCTCCGGTGGGGGTATACCCCGGCCTGCTGCGCGCCGCATTGAACCCGGGCATCCCGCTCTCCGGTTTTCCTCAAAAGAGCGTGCAGTTTGCCCCCAACCTAGGCTTCGCCTACGACCTGACCGGTCACGCCAGCAGCATCCTCCGCGGCGGCATTGGCATGTACTACTACCGCACGGAGTTCAACCTGGTGGGTGCGGCCGTGGGTGACCCGCTGATAGCGTCAAGTGTCAGCTTGGGCGGCTCCGGACTGTACCTATCAAATCTCAACGCGACCTATCTGCCCAACTGCATGCTGGCGTCCGCTATCTCGAACCCCGCCTGCATCACCGGCGTGGCCGGACTCGACGCCACCGACACGAAGATTCCGACAACGGTCAGCTACAGTTTGACCTGGTCGCAGAAATTGCCGATGCAGACCGTGCTCGAAACCTCCTACGTCGGCAATTTCAGCGATAATCAGGTACTGCCGGGAGGCACCGGCAACGGCGGCTTCAACTTCAACACCATCCCCCAGGGAACCGAACTGCCGATGTGGGCGGCTACCTGCAAGGC
This sequence comes from Acidobacteriota bacterium, assembly GCA_021804195.1. The sequence continues at coordinate 593 of JAJZKJ010000148.1, read as the reverse complement.
GGAAGGCTATTCTTCCCTAGCCGCGTGCAATCCCACCGAACCGTCCCAGCTCGCGGGTGATCAGGCCTTCCGGCCCTACGCCAACTACAGCTCGATTAATTACATGTATCACGCGCTGACGCAGAACTATAATTCCCTGCAGGTCACGGCGACCCGAACTACCCCGCACCTGATGTACAGCATCGCCTACACCTTCAGCAAGGCGCTGGGCGAAAGCGGCGAGTTCAACAGCGCCGGCTTCCCGGTGGATCCCTTCAATTACCGGGGCCGTAGTTATGGGCCGCTGCCATACGACCACACCAACGTTTTAGCGGCACAGTATAACATCGTGCTGCCGAACTTCGGTCAAAAGTGGTTCGGCGGAAACGGCGTCGCCGACCAGGCTCTGAACGGTTGGCAATTGACCGGTATCACCACCTTCCAGCAGGGCGCCCCGCTCATTGATGCCAATAGCGGAGCAGGTGCCGGGGAAAGCATCACGATGCAGGGCATCAGCGGCGCGTACGGAGACTACAACGCCAACTTCATTACTGGGACTCCGGACACCACGGTTCACCCCATCCTGGTCCCCGGCTGCAATCCCGCCACGAACC
>JAJZKJ010000147.1 GCA_021804195.1 Acidobacteriota bacterium | reverse complement strand
CCCCGGGCCTGGCGAAAGAAACCGCGCGGTGCGAAAAAAAATGAAATAATCGCAGACGTGCAGATTACTCCGGCCATGCCTCTCCGCGCAGCCACGCAATCCATAGTGGACGCGCAGTATATCCTTCCCGGTTTTGATGGCCTCGCCCCCTGCCCGGCGCCGGCGCGGACCGCGCGCGCGCGGGCGGCAAAAACCCTGGCCCGCGACGGACGCGATCTGTATCCCACCTTTGCCGCCGTTTTGCGGGAAGTGCGGCCGCGCGCGCCGCGGCCCCGGCTGGATGTGGTGTTTTATCCTTTTACCCATCTCAACAACACCATACGGCTGCGGCAGCAATGCTTATACATCCGCGTCAGCGACCTGCTGACGGCCGCGCCGGAGCCGGTCATGGAAGCGCTAGCCCAGATCCTGATCCGGAAAATTTACCGCCAGCCGGTGCCGGCCGTCTATGCCCGGCGTTTTCGCCGGCATATCAATCACCCCGAAATCAGCCGCCATGCCGAGCGATTGCGGCAGTTGCGCGGACGCAAGCAACTGAGCGGCGCGCAAGGCGCGGTTTATGATCTGGAGGAAGTTTTTCGCGAGCTGAACCGTGAGTTTTTCGCCGATGGCCTGCTGCCGCCGCGCCTGGGCTGGAATCGCCAGCGCGCCCGGCGCCATCTGGCCCACTACGATGCCGCGCACCACGCCATTGCGGTCAGCCGCATCTTTGACCAGCCCCAGGCGCCGCGGTATGTGCTGGCCTACGTGCTCTACCACGAAATGCTGCATTTGAAATACCCAGTGCGCATGCGCGGCGAGCGGCGCTGCGTGCATTCCCGGGAATTTCAAGCCGAAGAACGGCGTTTTCCCCGCTGGCGCGAGGCCGAGGCATGGCTCCGGCGCCTATGAGGCGTGATTCGTATTAGCATGAAAGGGATGCTGCCGGACCGCATGCCTGTACCTTCCCCACGTTCTTTTTTGCAGGCAAAGTGCCGCGGCCGGGCTCGTGGAGGTTATGGAATGAAAAGCTCGCAACTCATCGCACGTATCCTGCTCTGCGTAGTCAGCCTGGGTTTATGGGCGGGCGCGCAGGCCACGGGCCAGAACTCACCCGCCGGCGCCGGCGGTCCGGGCAACGGCCAGGGTCCTATCATCATTCCCCGCAAAACTCCGCCGCCGCCCCATGCCGGCACTCTGGGCCCCGCCCAGCCCACCAAGGCGCCCAGCCCGGAGTACACCTATCATGTCAACGTGCCGGAAGTGCGGATTCCGGTCACGGTCGAGACCAACGACGGCAATTTCATCGGCAACCTGCACCGGCGGAATTTTCGGCTTTGGGAAAACGGCAAGCCGCAAAAAATTCTCAGCCTCAACTACACCAACCAGGCGCCGATGACGGCCGTGCTGCTGGTCGAATACCGCAATACCTGGTGGCCGTTTCTCTATCACATACTCGAAGCCAGCTATGCCTTTACCGGTCAACTGGAGCCCAAGGACTGGGTAGCGCTGGTGACCTACGACATTAAGCCGCATATTGTCGTGGACTTCACCCATAACAAGCAGGCCATATACGCCGGGCTGAATTCGCTCTATTTCCCCGGTTTCAGCGAAGGCGATCTTTATGATTCCCTGGCCTGGACGATTGACCGCCTGCAGGGAGTGAAAGGCCATAAGATCATCGTGCTGGTCACCACCGGTCTCAATACCTTCAGCCATATCAACTTTGGACAAATCAGGAAAAAAGTTGAGACGGCCCGCAATATCACCATTTATCCGGTATCCATCGGCTGGTCCATCCGGCAATGGCTGCAGGAAAACGGCTACATGGGGAATATGCAGGATATGGATTTCATTGTCGGCAACAGCCAGCTTCGCTACTTTGCCAAATGGACCGGCGGCCGTTTTTACGAGCCGCGGTTTGAAGGCGCTTATCCCGACGTGTTTCAGAGCATCGCGGCTTCGGTGCGGAATCAGTATATTTTGAGCTACCGGCCCACGGACACGAAACTGGACGGCAAATTCCGCAAGATCAAGGTGAAAGTCATTGGCAATAACGGCCACAAACTGCGGATCGTGAACCGCAAGGGAAAAAAAGTAAAGTATAAAGTCATCGCACAAAGCGGCTATCGCGCCCGCCTGGCCGTGCAATGATTTCGAGATGAAAATCGCGGCGGACATTCCGGCGGAGCCGAGCCTGCGCCGCCTGCCGGGCGTGGACGAACTGCTGCGCCACCGGGAGCTGGGGGAATTATGGCGGCGTACCGGCCCCCGAGCGGCGCGCCAGATCATACGCTCGACCCTGGAGCAATGGCGGCAGAGCGCCGCGCCGGCCGGCGTTGCGGCGCAAATTCTGGAGCTGCGCCGCCGCGGCGAAGTCTGGCTGCGTCCTTCGCTGCGGCGAGTGCTGAATGCCACCGGCGTGGTGCTCCACACCAACCTGGGCCGCGCGCCGCTGAGCGCGGCAGTCACACGGCGGCTGGCGGAGATTGCCGCCGGTTACACCAATCTGGAATACGATCTCGAAACAGGCCGGCGCGGCCGCCGCGATACGCATATCGAGGCGGTGGCGCGGCTGGTGACCGGCGCCGAGCACACCCTGGTGGTCAATAACAATGCCGCCGCGCTGCTCCTGCTCGCGCGGGCGCTGGCCGGCGAAGGCGGAGAGATTCTGATTTCGCGGGGCGAAATGGTGGAAATCGGCGACGGCTTCCGTGTCGCCGATGTCATGGCCGCCAGCGGCGCCCGCCTGGTGGAAGTGGGCGCCACCAATCGCACTCATCTCAAAGACTACCGCCAGGCGCTCACGCCCCGGACCCGGCTGATTCTGCGCCTGCATCACAGCAACTTTCAGATGCTGGGCTTTGTCGGGCGGCCCTCCCTGGCCGAATTGGCCGAACTGGCGCATGAGCACGGCCTGCCGCTGGCCGAAGACCTGGGCAGCGGCTGTTTACTGGAAGCGGATTCCCGTGCCGGAGCCGGCGATGCGGCGGTGGATGAACCCACGGTGATGGCCAGCCTGGCGGCCGGCGCCGATCTGGTCACCTACAGCGGAGATAAATTGCTGGGCGGCCCGCAGGCGGGACTGATCAGCGGGTCGAACCGCTGGCTGGAGCCTTTGCGCGCCCATCCGATGTTTCGCGCCCTGCGCGTGGACCGCCTGACCCTGGCCGCGCTCGAAGCCACGCTGCAGGAATATGCCTCCGATCACGGTTCAGAACTGCCCGTCTGGCGCATGATCCGCGGCCAGGATCTGGAAGCCCGCGCCCGCGATTTCTGCCGGAAACTGCCCGCGGAAGCCAGGGCGGAACTTCGCGCCGGGGTCTCGCTGATTGGCGGAGGGTCGCGTCCCGGCCAGCAACTGCCCGCCGCGTTAATCGCGCTGCGGCCGGAAGCGGTTTCGGTTCATGATTTCGAGCGGCAACTCCGCGCTGGCGACCCGCCGGTCATCGCCCGGGTTGAAGCCGAGGCCCTGCTGCTCGATCTGCGGACGATTTTGCCGGAAGAGGAAAATACGCTGCTGGAAGCCGTGCTGCGCGGGCTGGGCCTCAGCGGTCCCCCGGCGGCGTCAGCTCCATCTGAAAAAAATCGTTGAAGCGGTTGAAGTAGTTAAACAGCCCGATCACGGCGGCCAACTCCACGAGCTGGCCTTCATCAAAATGCCGGCGCAGCTCGCTGAACAGCTCATCATCCACCGCGCGCGCGTCGCGGGTCATGGTTTCGGCCATCCGCACGGCCGCTTTCTCCGCTTCGCTCAGTCCGGCATGTTCGCCCCTGACCATGCCGCCGAGAATTTCCTGCGCCCAGCCCAGCCGCCTTGCCAAGGCGGTATGCGAGGCCAGTCAATAGTCGCACTGGTTCATTTGCGAAACCCGCACCGCGATCAGCTCTTTCAACCGGGTGCTGACCGCCCCCTCTCCCAGCACGCAGCGCATATGTGCTTCCATGGTCTGCAGCAGCTGCGGCCGGTGGGCCATGACGCGGAACATGTTGGGCACATTGCCGCGCTGCTGAAACCAGCGGTCATAGATGGCTTTGAGTTCTTCCGGCGCGTGCGCGGAGTTGATTTTGGAGATGCGCATATTGGCTTCCGGGGAATAATTAAGTGTAGCGAAAGCAAAAAAACAGTGCCACTCAAAAGTCAACATTAAGGGAGAAATCTGATGAACATTCAGCGTGCGGGCACACAAGCTTCCAACCGCGGTCCAGCGGATTGGTTTACGGGGACGGTGCGGATTGACCCATTGATTCAGGCGCCCGAGCCGGCGCTCATCCAGGGCGCGAGCGTAACATTTGAGCCGGGCGCGCGAACCAACTGGCATCGCCATCCGCTGGGGCAAATGCTGATCGTGACCGCCGGCCGCGGCCGGGCGCAGCGGGAAGGCGGCCCGGTGGAAGAAATTCTGCCCGGCGATGTGGTCTGGTTTTCTCCCGGCGAAAAACATTGGCATGGCGCTTCGCCCACCGCGGCCATGACCCATATCGCCATCCAGGAGCGAAAAGATGGCCAGGTAGTGGAATGGATGGAACCGGTCACGCAGGAACAATATTTAAATAATCAGGATCACGCTCAGAGATAAGCATCGCATAGCGGCGTTGGAACCCGCTCAGCAATCCTCACGTACATCTAGGTACGCTGCGGTTGCCTTGCGGTTTCCGTCTGGCTCTGCTCGCTTCTCCTTGAGCGCTCGGCGTTGGTCAACGGCGGAAGGCCAGAACATAACAAACAACCCCGGTCTTACCACTCGATACGGCTTTTAATTGGGACGGCGTTTCAGGATGGGCCGGTGCTGCTGCTGGCCGGGACGCCGTTCCGGATGCTCCAGGCTGGGCCGATTGCCGCCATGGACGGCATGGGTCATGCGGTATTCGCTTTCCAGCGCGGCCAGCCGGGCTTTCATGTGCTCAAAATCGGAGGTATCCAGAATGTAGTGCCGGCGTGGCGGCAGCACTTCATGGATTTCACGGTCCACCATTTTGATGCGGTTGGGGGTGGGAGGATGGGTTTCAAAGGCGCGGGCGATCAGTCCGGGATGATGCTTGCTGCGGGCATGGATTTCCTGGAATAGGCGAGCGAAGGCATGGGGATCGTAGCCGGTTTCATACATATATTCGACGCCCAGAAAATCAGCCCGGCGCTCGTCGGTGCGTGAGAATTTTAAAAACGAGAGGGGGATGGCCAGCCCGGCCAGGGTGCGGCCGGCGAAGCCGCCGATGCCGCCGACGAACCAGAGCGGCAGCGTGGCGTAGTTGATCAGTTGCGCCTTGGTCATCTGGCGGGTGCCGTCGCGATTGGCCACGTGGGCGATTTCATGGGCCATGACGCCGGCCATTTCCGCTTCATTGCTGGCGGCGAGAATCAGGCCGGTGTCGATGAAAAAATAGCCGCCCGGCAACGCCTCGGCGTTGATCTGCGGCGACTGCAGCACATAGACCGTGAAGGGCACATGGGCGTCGGAGTGGCGCACCAGGTTTTGCGCCACCCGGTTCACGTATTCATTAATCTGCGGGTCGTGCAGCACGCGGGCGGTGCTGGTGACCTGTTTGGCCAGCATTTTCCCGAGCGCGATTTCCCTTTGCAGCGAATAAAAATCCAGGCCTTTGCCCACCCCGCGATGGCCGATGGTGCTGAGGTTTCTCAGGCTTTTCAGGCTCTGGCCCCAGGCGGAGGAGGCGGCCAGCCCCGAGCATAAAAACAGGAATCCGGCCCATGCGAAGATGCGTTTCATGGCTGATTACCCCGAAGGCGCAATACCCGGTATGATTTGATTATATTCCGCATGGGAGCAGCCGCCCGCGTCGCCCATGGGCCGCTTCCCTTTGAGAACGCGGATATGGTAGCTTCTTGCTCCGGCCAATCATCCGATGAGCGCCATGATCCTGAAATCACAACACTTACGGCGCCGGCTGACGGAAGCGGCGATCTGTGCGGGGCTGCTGAGCGCGGCATGGGCACAGAGTTCTTTTGTGCCACCGGTGCGGGCGCCGGAGTTTCCTCCTCCGGGCGCGCATGTTTCCGGCACGACCTGGATTCATTCCCAGCCCCTGACCATGCGGCGGCTGTATGGGCAGGTGGTGCTGATTGATTTCTGGGAATATACCTGCATCAACTGCAT
>JAJZKJ010000146.1 GCA_021804195.1 Acidobacteriota bacterium | reverse complement strand
GCGCAACTGGGCGATAATATCAGGTATAACGGCATCAATGGGCAGGCTTTGCATTTCGGCGATTTTACCAGCAGATGAGCCTGTGCAAACCATGAGACTGTTATTTAGGCTGTTGCCACCGTCGGCGGGGCCGACAGGACTGCCACCGGCTCTTGTGGGTGATGCAGGAGTTGCTCGTAGACGGAGCGGTAGCGGTCGGCCATGGCGGCGGGGGAAAAATAGGCGAGGGCGTGCTCGCGAGCATTGGCGGCCAGTTCTTGTGGGGTGAGCAGGGGTGGCTCGTCGGCTGCGGGCGCGGCGGCTGTGGCTGCTGGCGCACGGGCTGGCTCAAGCAGGTCGAGCAGAGCGGCGGCTATTTGCTTGGGGTCGTTGGGCGGGGCGAGCAAAGCGGAATGGTTGTGCCGCAGGATTTCGCGATTGGCGGAGGTGTTGGTTGCGGCGATCGGCTTGGCCGCGGCCATGGCCCGCAGCAACGAGCCTGCAGGCGCCGGTGAGTCGGGGGTGAACAAAAAAGCATCGGCTGCGGGCAGCAGGTTCTCGACGGACAGGTCTGCGGGAGCCAGGACAAACATCTCCGGCTTGTGGCTGGTGCGGATAAAATCGGTGAGCCGCCGGTCGGCCGCTTGATGGGATTTGTCGGTGATGGCGCTGGGGTGAATGAGGCAGGTGATGTTGGGCAAAACATGTTGCACAATGGCTGCGGCCCAGCAGGCGATATCGTGGCGAAACGCGGGGCCGGGGCTTCCTCCCAAAAGAATCAGCGGACCGGCCCCGGATGGAATATCGAGCATGGCCTTCAGAGATGCCGCATCGGGCGGCTGCAACGGAGCGACCGGTGAGGGTGAAGGAATTGCCGGCGGCAGGTGAATAGCCTGGTGGGCTGGGCTAAAACGAGCGGCAAGGGCCGCAGTTTGGCGGCGGCTTTGGCCGACAAAGAGCCATCGCGGTTGACGCCGTAATGCAATATTGATGGGGGTTAGAAGGCCTTGGGGCGGCAAAGTCGGCAGGGTTGCAATGCAGCCGCCGGGAGGGTGGTAGGCTAAAGCGCCCATAGCGGCAAGGCCGCCAGTGCCCCATAGCTGCACATGCGTGGGGGCAAAGTCGCGCGCCATGCGCGCAATAAAGCGCCAGGCCGAAACATCCAAACAGCCGGAACAGCGATGGTGGCTTATGACGGCCGGGGGTAGGCCTGCGATAACCGCCGCAGTTACCAACGAACTGTGGCCCAGCGCAACGACGCTTTGTTGGCTCTGCGGCAGCAGGGCGACAAGCGCAGCGACATCGGCGAGCGATTCGTCGGGCGTTGAGGGGTCTATGATGTGCATGATGCGCATAGCAGGCCAGCCTTGCGTGTTTACCAGATTATATCGGAGGCGTTAAATACCGGCCCATCGGTACAGGTAAGCTTGTATGCCCAATCGGCAGCTCCCGCGGGTTTATATTTAATAACACAACTTTGACATGTTCCCATGCCGCAGGCCATGGGTTGCTCGAGCGAGACCATGCAGGGCACATGGTGCCGTTGGGCTACGCCGGCGGTGGCTTTCATCATGGGCGTAGGCCCGCAGCAGAAAACTATTGTGCCGGCGCGTGCGGTTGGGGCGGCGGCCGCAAGGTATAGATCGAGTGCGGCTGTTACAAAGCCGCGCATGCCCAGCGAGCCGTCATCGGTGGTGATAGCGGCGGCGATGTTGCAGCGGGCAAACTCGGTGCAGCACAGGTTGGGCGTGCCTACCGGGCTGGGCTGGCTGTTGGCCTGGAGCGCCAGGGGCAGCAGGTTGCGGCGCTGAGCGCCGACAAAAGCTACCGAGGCGATGTTTTGGTGAGCGAGCTTTTCGGCAAGGTAAAGCATCGGGGGGATGCCCACACCTCCACCGACAAGCACCGCATGGGTAAGCGTTTGCGGAAGCGCAAAGCCGCGGCCAAGCGGTCCAAGCAGCGAAATGCTTTCGCCGGGTTCCAGCGATTCTAGCTCGCGGGTGCCTTTGCCGATCACGCGGTGAATGATGTCAATTTCGGCTGTGGCTGGAGCAGTATCGGATGCAGGCAGGTCGCGGCGCTGGGCGATGGAGAAAGGTCTGCGGAGATACGGACGATTGGCCAGCAGGTATTCATCATGAAATTTGAGCGGCCGGCCGATGATGGGCCATTCAAACTCGGCCTGCTTGGAGATTTGCGTGGGGTTGTAGCGCTCGCCCGAAACAGCCGGGTCGGGGTCGAGGCTGGGTGCGCACAAAAGCTGTACAAACTGGCCGGGTTCGCTGGGTGGAAATTCGGGTACTTGCAGTGTAAGGCGGTAGTGCTCGTGACAGATTGGGATATTGGCGCGAATCAGCCCGACGTAATGCCCACGGGTGGGTGGTTTTTGTGGTGCGGCGGTGGCAGTGCTCACAGTGGTGGTGCTCCGTATCATATAACTACGCGGAATCAGCATACCGCAGGTGCCCGCGTGCGGCCAACGTTTGAGTATTTAATAAGGTGATATTGTAACCCGGCGCCCTGCCTCAATTTGACAGGCGTTAGCGTCCAACGACGGCCATGCCCGAGGGCGGATAGCGCTCGCCGACGAAGCTGCCTTTGGGGGCTGTGGCGTTAATGGCATCTAAATCGGTCGAGGAAAGCGTCACGTTGAGCGCCTGAATATTTTCGTCGAGGTATTTGCGACGCTTGGTGCCGGGAATGGGGACTATATCGTTGCCTTGCGCCAGCACCCAGGCCAGCGCGAGTTGAGCGGGCGTGCAGTGCTTTTGGGCTGCAAACTCTTTTACTTTTGTTACAAGAATGAGATTTTTCGGAAAGTTGTCGCCTTGAAAGCGAGGATGATTGCGCCGTACGTCATCCGGTGCAAGGTCTTCGATGCGTCGAATCTGACCGGTTAAAAAGCCTCGTCCCAGCGGGCTGTAGGGCACAAAGCCCACGCCGAGTTCGCGGCATGTTTGCAGAAGGCCATCTTCTGGATCGCGTGACCAAAGCGAGTACTCGCTTTGAACGGCGGTGATGGGGTGTACCGCGTCGGCCCGTCGCAGGGTGGCTGCGGCAGGTTCGGAAAGGCCGAGAAACCGCACCTTGCCCTGCTTTACCAGTTCGGCCATGGCACCGACGGTGTCTTCAATTGGGACGGTGGCGTCAATGCGATGCTGATAGTAAAGGTCTATGGTGTCTATGCCGAGGCGCTGCAGGCTGCCTTCGCAGCTTTGGCGCACATACTCGGGCTTGCCGCAGATGCTGCGGTCTTTGGGGTCGGCCCCGCGGACAATGCCAAACTTGGTGGCGATGACCACCTGGCTGCGGTTACCGCCGGCCCATTCGCGTACGGCTTTACCGACCAGCCGTTCGTTGGTGTGCGGGCCGTACATGTCGGCGGTATCGAGGAAGGTAATGCCCGCGTCAAGGGCGTGGTGAATAGTGGCAATGGATTCGACCTCATCGCGGCTGCCGTAAAAGTCGGACATGCCCATACATCCCAAACCCAGGGCGGAGACGGTTAATTTGGCACGGCCAAGTTGCCGAGTTTGCATTGTCGGTGCTCCTTTCAGATGCATGATAATGCTTGGCATGAAGAATGAAAAACGCCGGGCAGGCGGGAAAGGATTTTTCGGATCAACTGTGAGGCGCGAGCTTGTGGCGCAGGCATCCTTGTCTGCCGGACGAGGCGCTGCGCGGCGGGGGCGAGCGCGAAAGAGGTGGATATTTTTTTTATTTTTGGGCGCTGCGATTGCGTTTGTTGCGGGATGCTGCGCTGGGGCGACTACAGCTTCATATATAGCACCGCCAGCACCGTCGTAACCACCGCCAACGGCAAACCGACTTTCAGGTACTCGCTATACCCCAGACGCACATTCAGCGGTTCACTTTGTTCGGCGACGATCAAATTGGCGATGGACCCCAGCAGCGTCAAATTGCCTGCAAATGTGCTCACCACCGCCAACAGGTACCAACTCGACGTTGCGTGCAGCGCAATTGCGGGCTTGAGCAGCAGCACCGCCGGCACATTGCTGACAATGTTGGACAGCACCAGCGTAGCGCCCGCCAGCGGCGCATGATGCTGCAGGTTAACGCCTGCCTGAGCCAAAGCGTTCAGCGCCGGTTTGAGCAGTTGATGCTGCTCGGCATCGGCAATGACGATAAACAGACCTACAAACAGTAGAATCAGGTTCCAGTCTACCAGGGCAAATAGATCGCGCGGGCGCGTTTTGCGCGAAATCAGCACCAACCCCGCCGCAGCCATCGCCGCTACCGGCCGCGAAATATGCAGCCACGGCCCCGCGACCATGGCCACGAGCAAAGCGGCCATGATGGCCAGCGCTTTACCCACCAGGCTCCAGACGACGGCCGGCTCCGGCGGCAACGCCAGCTGTTGGGAGTTGTCGGCGACAAAAATGCGCCGCCGATAAATGAGCGCAACGGCCAGTACATTAAGCACAAGGCATCCGGCAACCAATGGTGCAATAAAAGCGGTGTAATGCCAAAAGGAAAGCTCGCCCGCCTGCCCTATGAGCATGTTTTGGGGGTTGCCGATGAGCGTGGCGGCCGAGCCGATGTTCGAGCCGGTGGCCAGCGCCATCAGATAGGGCACCGGGTCTTTTTTTGCGCTGTGTAACGCGCCAATAAGCACTGGCGTGAATATCAGTACGACAACATCGTTGGCAAACAATGCCGAAAGCACCGCCGCCGCAAAAACAATCATCACCAGCAGCGTCCAGGGGCGGCGGGCAATGGCGACAACCCTGCAGACGACCCACGCGTAAAATCCCGCCAGCCGAAGCTGTGCGGAAATGACCATCAGGCTGCCCAGCAGAACCAGCGTCGAAAAATCCACCGAATTCATGGCCTGCTGAAAACTTAAGCGATGAAACGCCAGCACCGCGACCGCACCCAAAAGCGCAATGCTGGAGCGATCCAGATGCGTGTAAGGAATGCTGCCGAGCGCCAGCCCGATGTAGGTTAACGCAAAAATGACCAAGTCCGGCGAAAGGCCGTTAGGCGACGCAACGACGGCGAGAAGCAAACTCAGCACTATTTGTGGCCACCCAGCAAATTGTGCAGGGCATTGCCCACGCCCTTATTAAGTTGTTGCGTTGCCTGGCTGGCAGCCGCTTTGACGCCGCTGAGGGCGCCTTGTGCCCCCTGCGTAAGCATTTTGCTCGCATCCGACAGGCCTGAACGAAAGGCTGCGGGCAGACGGGGGTCTTTGGCAACCGACTGGGCGATTTGCCCAAGCACCTGGCTGATAACGTCGGCAATCTTCATGGGCCGGCCGTTTGGATTGGTGGGGTTTACAATTTCAATCTTAGGAATTGGAATTGAAAGCGTCGTCGGCTTGATGCCCGGCAGGCCTTCCAGCGTCACGCTGACTTGGGTATTCGTAAGAACGATGTCATTGATTTTAAGTGATTTGCCCGATGATGACGACGCGCTGCTCGGCTGGGCGCCGACGCCTGCTTGCGGCTGGCCCTGCAAATTATTCATTACCTGTTGCAGATTGCTGCTGGTCCCTTTTTGATCAATATACACTTTAAGATCGTTGATTTTGATGCTTGGCACCACAATGGTGCTGCTCAGCAGCGAGCCGGTGTTTACATGAACGCCGCAGTAACCCAGCGACAGCAGTTGCGGATCTGCATAACCCGATGGGCTGGCAATGGTAAGGTTGCCGAGGCCGAGTTTGCCATTGAGTATGCTAAGCGAAGCATCACCGAGTGTTACCTGGGTCTTGGTGGCATTGGTGCCCTCAATAGCGACAGCCTTGCGGATGATGCCATCAATTGAGAACAGGAGAATTACAATCACCACCAAAACCAGCAGAATGATGACGCCCAAAGTGCGACGGATACTTTTTCCTAACGAGCCGGCCATAGCAAAGTCTCCAAAAAGTGCCAATAGACCACCAACAGAGTTTCAGGCTATTATATCTGGTGGCTTAAATTTGCGAAGAGGCTGCTCCGCTCATAGTGTCGCGGCGGTTGTTGAACGGTTTATTGCAATAAATATGGCGGTCGGACGTTTGTATAACCACGGCCTGGCGGTGGCGGCTATGATTATGAGCCGACAAAAAAAGAAGTTTATGCCGTTGCAGATTGTTTGAACACCCTTGGAGTTT
>JAJZKJ010000145.1 GCA_021804195.1 Acidobacteriota bacterium | reverse complement strand
TATTTCCTCCAGCGGGAGGTGTTGGAATTGGCGGAAATGGAACTGCGACGCGGCGTGTGGCTGAATCCTTTTGAAAAGTTGTTTCAGATTGATCTGGCGATCTGTCTGCTGCGGCAAGGCAAGGTCCGGGAAGCCCGCGAATGGTCGAGTAAATTGGCGGACGCCTGGCCGAAAGATCGGATGGTCGCCCAACTGGTCAACCGGCTCGCGGCGGCGAACGCGCCGGCGCACCCGCCCGGGAAGCCCATTCGCACAAGGAAGAAAATATGACGGCGCCTGTATATTAAGGAAGCGGAAACATTGGCCAGGGGTCAACATGTTCCAACCACGCGGCCCTTCCACCGCAGGATTGCGGATGTGAATATTTGATCCTGGCGGGATTATCACGCCAGCCTTGTCGGCGTGGCGCGCCGGCGAAGGGAATGTGGATATGAAATGGGTATAAGGTTGATCGCCATGACGGAACAACGCCAACCCGGTCCACCCGCGGACCATCACATCGGCTTTTTTAAATTACTGGAGTTTATGGAACAGCCCGGCTGTCCGGTTTGCCGCATGGCACAAGCGGAAATCATCCGGGAAATGGAGCATTTCTTATACGAATCCGTCAACGATCCGGAACTGCGGCGCCGGATGCGCGCCGACGGCGGCCTGTGCCCGACGCATGGCGGGTTGCTTGCGGAAAAATCCGACGCCCTGGCCGGCAGTATTCTTGTCGGCGATTGGCTGGCGGCCGCCAGGGACCGGCTAAAGGAAAGCGGCAAGGCCGGGACCGGCGCCGCCGGCCGCGGCGCCGCGTCCTGTCATTTCTGCCGGATCGACCGGGCCGCGCAGCGGCGCATCATCCTGCAACTGGCCGACAATCTGGCGGACGATCAATTGCAGGCGCGCTGGTCCGGTCCCGTGATGTTGTGTGTAACCCATTTGCAAACGTTGGGCCATCTCACACGCCACCGGGCGATATTCCAACAAGTGTTCGCCGTGCATGTGGAGAAGAAATATCAACATATATTGGATCAAATGGCGCTAACCATCGCCAGGCATGACTACCAGCGGACCGGGGAGCCGCTCGGGGAAGAAAGAAACGCCTGGCGGACGGCGCTGGCGACGTTGTGCGGAACGACCGTACAAGCGTGATTATGTCGTGCGGAATGACTTGACAACGGCGGCGGCACTTCCATAATATTTTGAAAATCCAGGGGATGGAGTCCCCCGGTTAATCGTCTCGCGAGCATTCGGGACTGATGACTCCTGGTGAACCGCCGGCGCTTATGCCACACCTCGTGGCGCGGCGCAGACGGTGGAAGCCGGGAGGTTAAAATGACCGGGACTGTATTACTCTATCCGCAATGGAATCCCGCCTTTCGGCTGCTCGCAAACGAGCAGCCGCCGGTCAGCGGCGTTGTGCATATCCTTGCCACCTCCCCCACTTTATTCCACGCCGAGGCGGCCGCATGATACGGATGATCGCTTACAATCTGCTGCAGATGCTGGTGGTGCTGGGTTTTTCGCCGCTGGTCGCCGGCATACTCAACCGGCTCAAGGAAATGGTGCAGTCCCGGCGCGGCCCGAGCATTTTCCAGCCCTATCGCGATCTGCGCAAGCTGTTCCATAAGGACCAGGTCTTTTCCGAACAGAGTTCGTGGATTTTCCGGTTCACACCGTACATCGTCTTCACCGCGCCGCTATTTGTAACGCTGTTGATTCCGGTTTTAACGAGTTATCCGTTGTTTTTCGCCTTCATGGGTGACATGCTCGGCGGCGGATTCGTGCTGGCGCTGGGAGGATTTTTCGCCGCTCTGGCGGCGGTGGACGCCGCCAATCCTTATGGCGCGATGGGCGCCAGCCGCACGCGCATGGTGGGTTTCCTGGCCGAACCGGTCTTCATGATTGTGTTTTTCACCGTGTCTTTTGTCGCCGGCTCAACCATCCCGTACATCGTCCAGCAGGCCTGGGTGCATCCCCTGGCCAACTTCTTTGAACCTTCCCACATCTTGCTGCTGCTAGCCTTCCTGATGCTGATCCTGGCGGAAGGCGGGCGAATTCCGGTGGACAATCCTGCGGGCCATTTTGAGCTGGCAATGATCGACGAATCCAAAGGTCTGGAATACTCCGGCCGCGGCGCCGCCCTGATGAAATGGGGCGGCTACATGAAATTTTTTGTCCTGCTGTGCATATTTCTCAATGTGCTTCTGGCGCCGTGGGGACTGGCGGCGGGTACGGCGCCGGCGCCTGTGCTGTTGGCGATTCCGCTGATCCTGCTGAAAATTTTCATCTTCCTGCTGGTGCTGGTTGTCATTGAGTCGTCGCTGGCCAAACTGCGGCTCTTCCGCATCACCGAGTTTCTCGGAGCGGCTTTCATCATATCGGTGGCGGCGATGATCATGCGGGTATTTACCTTTTGACGTAGAGAACTTATTCCTATGGAATCGTTACCGATCAAGCTTCTGGAAAATCTCAACGCCCTGGCGGGCGGATTGTTTCTGCTCTGCGCCTTTGGCATGGTGGCGACGCGCCAGGTGCGGGGGTGTCTGCATTTTTTCATAGCCCAGGCGCTTTTTCTGGCCATGTCCGCGTTTATCCTCGGCGCATTGCTCCATTCCTGGGACGTGCTGGCGGTCGGGGTTATCAACGTTATCACCAAACCTTTTCTGATTCCCTGGGTTCTCCAAAGAAACGTGCGGGGCGAAATGTACAGCCGCCGGGAGATTGACCAACTTCTTAACATCCCCACTTCGTTGTTGATCGCTTTGGCGCTGGCCATTGCAGCCTGTTTTCTGGCGCTGCCGCTGCTGCGAGCGGCGGGCGGTGGCGGATTCGCCGCGGTTAACCTGCCCATCGGACTGGCCGGTCTTTTGCTCGGCGCCTACACCGCCTGTGTGCGGCGCCAGGCGGTACCGCTTCTGCTGGGGTTATTGGCGATGGAGAACTCGGCCTTCTTTGCGGGAATTGCTATTGCGCCCGCCCTTCCGTTCCTGGCGGAAGTAGCGGTCACTTTTGACGTTTTAATGCTGTCGTTTATCGTCGGACTGCTTACCCGCACCATCCACGAACATATCGGTACAACCGAGGTCGGCGCACTGACCACCTTGCAGGAGCAGCCCCAACCATGAGCCTGATTGCGATTCTGGTTTTGCCTCTGGCGGCAATGGTCTTATGCCTGGTTCCGCTGGAAAAAATATCTTCGACTCTGGCGGGGTGGATCGCGCCTGTGGCGACGCTGCTGGCCGCCGCGGCGGTCCTGGCGCTGGCCATTGGCGACTCCCTGCATGTGGCCGCGGGAAATTCCATCATCGCCATTGCAAACTGGATTCAACTCGACGGTTTGAGCGCCTTGATTCTGCTGCTGGTAGGCCTGGTTGGAACGACGGCGGCGCTGTTTTCATGGGGTTATATGGCCCGGCGCGCGCACGGCGAAAAACGCCGGCGCCTTTACTACGTACATTTCAACCTGTTTTTCTTCGCGCTTCTGGCCGTGCCCCTGGCCGTCGAACCGAATTTGGTATGGGTCGCGATCGAATTTACGGCGTTGTTTTCGGTCTTGCTGGTGGCTTATGAAAATACCCACGAAGCACTGGAGGCGGCGTGGAAATACATCGCGATGATGTTCATGGGCGCGGCGATCGCCCTGTTCGGTTTCCTGATTTTATTCTGGGCGTTCAAACTCGGCGGCGGGGTAACCTACACGTGGGCGGGGCTTCGCGCCGCCGCGCCGCACATGCCGCCCGTGCTGACCAAGACCGCATTCCTGATGATTCTGGTCGGCTTCGGGATGAAAGTCGGATTCGTTCCCATGCATACCTGGCTGCCCGACGCCCACAGCCAGGCGCCTTCGCCCGCGTGCGCGTTGCTATCAGGCTTGAAAACAACCGTCGCGCTTTACGCCATCCTGCGACTCCTGCCGTTGCTGCCTCCGAACCACACCGCGACGTGGCTGCTGACCATCGGCCTGATTTCGGTCGGCGCCGCGTCCTTTCTGCTGCTGCAAGTGCGCGATTACAAACGTCTCTTTGCGTACTCCACCGTCGAACACATGGGAATCATCTGCACCGCCGCCGGATTCGGCACGGCCAGCGGCTATTACGGAGCGATCATGCAGATGCTCGCGCACAGCGTGACCAAATCGTTCTGCTTCCTCGCCGCCGGTGCGGCCGTTCTGGCCGTAAATACCCGCCAGATTGCTTCGGTACGCGGGCTGATTCGCATCTCGCCCGCCGCAGGCGCGGCGTTGCTTTTCGGCGGGCTGGCCATCGCCGGCGCTCCGCCATTTGCCGTATTCTTAAGCGAGTTTTCGATTCTCAAGGCCGGCCTGATGCAGGGGCGATACCTGGCGACCGCCCTGTTGGCGCTGTTCATCGGCATCGCGTTCTTCGGCATCCTGGGGGGGCTCAATCGCATGGTATTCGGCCGGCCGATGGGCGATCCGCCGCCACCGCGAACACGCCTGCCATTCACTTGCGTGCTGGCGCTGCTTCTGGGGGCCGTGCCGATCCTCGTGCTCGGCGTGTATCAGCCCAGGCCGCTGCATGAGCTTCTAAATAAGGCCGTGGCCACGATACATTTTCAGATAGAGCCTGGCTCCCGGAACGGGCGGCGGCCCGCCAAGCGGACCACAGTCGGTTTGACCCGGCGGACGGGACGTCCGCGCACCCCAACAGGTAAAGCGCCATGAACTTAAGCGATCTATCCCAACAGATGGCACAACGCTGGCATGACCAGGTGCGAGTGCGCACGGAGCCGCACGGGCCGTGCGGCGAAGTGGAATGCCCCGCCGGGCTGCTCCCCGAAATCGCCCGCTGGCTTTTCGCCGAATTGGATTACAGTTTCGCGGGATTGATCGTCGAAGAAGACCCGGCACAGTGGGTGTTGCGCTACGAATTTCACCGCGCGCGGGAAGACGTTCCGGTGCAAGTCGTCGTGCGCCGCGCTCTGGCCGAGAGAACGTTTCCGAGCATCAGCGACTGCGTGCATGCGGCGGACTGGCATGAGCGCGAAGCGGAAGACATGTTTGGCCTCATATTTGAAGGCCATCCCCGGCTGGGCGATTTTATCCTGCATGATGATGTATGGCAGGAGGGCGTCGAACCCATGCGCCACAAATTCCAGACGTCCCTGGCCCCGCCGGAGCGCCGTCCCAATCCCCACTGGAGTCTGCGCCGCATTGTCCAGACGCCGGGCGCCTTCGCCATGCCCATCGGCCCGGTCTTTTCCGGTCTGGCCGAGTCGGTTCATTTTCAACTGGAAACCGTTGGGGAAGATGTCATCCGTTGTATTCCGCGACTGTTTTACAAATATCGCGGAATAGAAAAGATCGCCGAAGGCCGTGCACCGCAAGACGCTCTGTTGCTGGCGGAGCGATTTTGCGCCACGTCGGCGTTTGCGCACGCGCTGGCTTTCTGTCAGGCGATGGAAACCATCGGCGGCGTGGAGCCGCCCGGCCGGGCGAAAACACTGCGCGTGTTCCTCGCCGAACTGGAACGCTTGCGTCATCATGTCGCGGCGATCGAAGGTATCTGCGAATCAACCGCGCTGGCCGTGGCGGCCAGCCAGATGGCGCTCCTCCAGGAAGAGTTGTTGCGGCTCAGTGGCGCGTTAACGGGACATCGCTATTTGTTCGGTTTGCTCACGCCGGGCGGGCTCAAGTGTGATCTGGAGGATGACGCCTGCCAGCGGGCGATCGCCGCCGCGCAGGACATTTTGCGGCGGCTGCGGCAGTTGGAAAAGATGCTGCAATTTTCCAGCAGCTTTCTCGACCGCCTGGAAGAAGTCGGCGTGGTTGGCGCCAAAGACGCACGCACGCACGGCTTGGTCGGCCCGGTCGCGCGCGCCTCCGGCGTGGTCCGCGACGTGCGCAAGGCACTGCCCTACTGCGGTTATGAAGCCTTCAACTTCGATGTGCCGATAGAGCACGAAGGCGACGGTTACGCCCGGCTGCGGATTCTGTTTGCGGAGGCGGCGCAATCAGCTTCCCTTATGCAGCAAGCCGGCGCCGCGTTGCGTCCGGGTCCGATCCATACGCCCTGCCCGTCCCGGCCGGGTGCGGCGCTGGGCTGGGTCGAAGCCCCGCGCGGCGCGGCGTTTTGCTGGCTGCGAATCAGCGAA
>JAJZKJ010000144.1 GCA_021804195.1 Acidobacteriota bacterium | reverse complement strand
GAGTGCGGGCGGCGTAGGCCCAGCCGTTGTAGCCCTTGAGCAGAGCCGTGCGGCTGGGCACGACCCAGCTATCGGGAACCAACTGCTGATAGGCGCGGCCGAGGGAAAAAAGAAAATCGCGCAGATACCGCATCTGCGCCCCGGAGCGCCACTGAAAGGCGGTCCACATTTTCACCGGCGCCTGGGGTTCGACATCGGCGCCCCAGATGCCTTCGGCGCCATAGACATGGCCGGCGAGACCCCCGGAAAGCGCGCTGCCGTACATGGCCGAGCGAACGTAGCGGTCATCGCGCGGAGTGCCCCCCTGGGCGCCATATTTGTAGCCGCCGGGAATGCCGCGGGCATCATGGTAGCCGGCGTAGTAAGGCTCGCCGTTGAGCGCGGGCCGGGGATGGGGATCGCGATAGATTTCGCTGAGATACCAGTAATATTCATGCTCGCGCCGGTTGCCGATCTGATGCAGCGTGACCCAGGAGTTTTCCCCCCAGTTGACCAGCGTGGAAGGATTGCAGTTGGTGGACAGCAGATTGCCAAACGGCGGATGGCCCCAGGTTTTGAAAACCAGATCAATGGCCTGCTGAAAATCGGCCGGTGAGACGCTCTGCTGGATGATATCGAGATGAATGGGGCTCAAGACGGTGTGGTTGGCTTGATAACGCGACCAGATGTACTGGATATAACGGGCGTAGGAGCCGGGCCATTCATAATACTTTTTCCAGCATTGGCTGACATCGCGGCGGGCGGCTTCGAGAAAAATCATGAAGCCCTGCTGGTTGAGCCAGTCGAGCTTGCGGTCTATGGCCTGAAAATAAGCCGGGTTGATGCGGTTGATATCGGGAAAGACATTGGCGTAGCCGGGAACCTTGCCGGGGAAAAAGAACGGCTGCCCGCCTTCGTTCGACATGTTTTTCGCGCTATCCGTTCCAAACTGCAGCCAGGCGGAGCGGACGGTGGTATGGGCGGCGTCGTCCATGACCAGATTCCAGGGAAGGCCATCGGTTTCCCAGTTGGGAAAACTGGCGATCATATTGATCCAGTTGTAGCCCTGGGCTTTGCGGAAGCGGACGTAATCCTTAAAACCAGCCTGGGGGCCGATTGGGCGGGGTCGGTCGCCGTCATGCCAGGGGAAACAGTGAGTGCCGGCGGCCCACCAGGTATCGCCAATGGCAAAGAAAGGCGTGCCGTCGGGGTGTTCCAGGGCATGGTGATTGGCGGTGGCGCGGGGATAGCCGCGGCGCAGCGGA
Source organism: Acidobacteriota bacterium (assembly GCA_021804195.1). The sequence goes on along the minus strand of JAJZKJ010000144.1, from coordinate 4,868 downwards.
TTGGCGGAGAGCTCATCGGGAGTCCAGGCGCGGGCCTGGAAACTGCCGCGCTGCCCCGCCAGACCGGGATCATGCGGGCGCGAGCCGCTGCGCCAGCGCCAGAGACCCGGCGCAGTGGCCAGCAGACGGACCCGGAAGGTAGAGCCGCCGTCCCAGAAACCATAGACGCGCCGGTGAAAACCCGGGCCCTCGAGATCAACCCAAACGGTGGCATCCGTATAGGGATTGGCGTAGCGGCGGCGGGCTTGCAAGGCGAGTTCCAGCTTTTGCCAGACGGGATGCAGAGGCCGGCGCGAGCCGGATGGAATTTCCGGATGGTTCAGGATGGCGGGCAGGGCCACGCCCTGCAATAGAAAGCCGCGGCGGGTAATTCCCTCTCGGGGTGGCATGGTCAAAATTATAATGAAATCAGATGCCCAGGGACGGCAAGATTCGGACCGTGGTGCTGCTGAGCGGCGGCATGGACAGCTGCGTCTGCGCGGCCGAGGCGGCGCGGATGGGCGGCGCGGCATTTTTGCACGTGGATTACGGCCAGCGCACCGAAGCCCGCGAACGGCAGGCCTTTGAGGCGATGGCGGAGCATTTTCAGGCCGCGCGGAGGATGATCGCGCGGCTGGAGATGCTGGGACAGATTGGCGGCTCGGCGCTGACCGACGCCAGCCTGGCGGTGCCCGAGCAGGGGCTGAGCGCGGGCATCCCCATCACGTATGTGCCGTTCCGCAACGCGCATTTCCTGGCCATGGCGGTCTCGTGGGCGGAAGTGCTGGGAGCGGCACGGATTATGATCGGAGCGGTGGAACCGGACAGCTCGGGATATCCGGATTGCCGGCCGCGCTATTATGAGATTTTTAACCAGCTCATCGCAGCGGGCACGCGGGAAGGAAATATCCGCATTGAAACCCCGCTGATCGCCCTGACCAAGGAGGCGATTATCCGGCGCGGCCTTGAACTGGGCGCCCCCTTTCATCTATCGTGGTCGTGTTACCAAAATTCAACGGAAGCCTGCGGCCGCTGTGACAGTTGCCGCCTGCGCCGCCGGGCGTTCCGGCAAGCGGGCATAGCTGATCCCATCCCATATGCCGTGGCGCCAGAGGAGAGACAATGAAACGCTGGTTTGGAATGCAAATCGCCGGCCTGGCGGGCATGATGCTGCTGTGTTCGCTGGCGGGCTGGGCCCAGGTGACGGCGGTCAAAGGCAAGGTGACCGGAACCAACGGCAAGCCGCTGGTGGGCGCGGTGGTCAAATTTCATCGCACGGATATGAGCGGGACCTATCAGGTCAAGACCAATAAAAAAGGCAAGTACGGCCATTACGGGCTGCCGTTCGGGGACTATAACATCACCGTCTATGACCCGAAGACGGGCAAAGCACTTTACACATGGAATAAAGTTCACACGCAGTATGGACAGGTGCTGCACGTCAACTTCAACCTGCAGAAGCTGTCGCACCAGCCGGTCAATACCGCCAAGATGAACACCAAAGAACTAGCCAAGTATAAAAAAGCCCTGGCCGAACGGCTGAAGGCGGAGATGGAAAACGCGAAAGTGGGCCAGCTGAACCAAATGCTCACGGAGAATCATCAACTGGCGGTCGCGGGGCAGTGGCAGCAGGCGGCGCAACTGATGCAAAAGGCAATCTCGCTGGACCAGACGCATGCGCTGCTGTATGCCACGCTGGGCAACGACTACAGCGGCGGCAAGCAATGGACGCAGGCGATTCCGGTCTATCAGAAAGCCATTGCGATGAAACCGCTGACGCAGGCGACTCCGCCGCAGGTGAAAAAAGCGGTTGCCGGCTATTATTCGGATCTGGCGACGGCGCAGGCCAACGCGGGGCAGATTCCGGCGGCCGAAGCCAACTTCAAAAAAGCCGTCGAGATGGATCCCACCCAGGCGGGGCTGGCGTATTCGAACGAGGCGGTGATTTTCTACAACTCCAACCAGAGCGACGCGGCGCTGAAATACGCCGAGAAAGCCATTGCCGCCAATCCGAATAGCTCCAATGCCTGGTTTATCAAGGCCATGTGCCTGATGAACAAGGCCAGCGTGGATCCCAAAACCGGGAAAGTCGTGCCCGCGCCGGGAACGATCGAAGCATTCAAGAAATATATCGCGCTCGACCCCAACGGCCCCAACGTGGGCGAGGCGCAGGCCAGCATACAGGCGCTGGCCGGCAAGGTGCAGACGAACATTCAACAGCACTGACAAGCTTTCAGCATGAATCCCTATCTCTGGGTGCTGGCGGGGCTGGCGGCGGGCCTGGTGGCGATCAGCCTGGCGCGGCTGCGGCGCACGCATACGGGCACGGATTTTCTGGTGGCCGGGCGCAGCCTGCCGGCCGGGGTGCTGATCTTCACGCTGCTGTCGAGCTGGATCGGCGCCGGCAGCCTGTTTGCGGGCGCCGAAAATGCCTTCCATAACGGGATGGCGGCGCTGTGGATGCCGGCCGGCGGCTGGGCGGGGCTGATCATCATTTACTTTGTCGCGCCGCGGGCGCGGCAGTTCGCGCAGTACACGATTCCCGATCTGCTCGAAACCCGGTTCGGGCCGGCCACGCGGCTCATGGGCATGATCGCCATTCTGCTGGCCTATACCGCGATCACCTCGTATCAGTTCAAAGGCGGCGGGGACATTCTGGCCCTGACCACCGGCGTCTCGCCGGCCCAGGGCACGGCGATCATCGCCGGATTTGTCATTGCCTTCACCGCGCTGGCAGGCATGAGTTCGATCGCCTATCTGGATGTGGCGATCGGGCTGATCGCCACGGTGGGATTGCTGGCGGCATTGCCGGTATTGCTGGCGCATGCCGGAGGCTGGACGGGGGTCGAGCGGGCGCTGCCGGCCACGCATTTCGAGGTGCTGGGAAGGCTTTCGGTCTGGCAGGCGCTGGGGTATTTTCTGCCGGTCTTTCTGCTGATGCTGGGCAACCAGAACATGTACCAGAAGTTTTTTTCCGCGCGCTCGCCGCGGGACGCGCGGCGGGCGGTGGTGGGCTGGGTGATCGGCACGATCATTCTGGAAACCGTGATTGTGGTGCTGGCGGTGATCGGATCGGCGCTGTACCATGGCGCGCCGGGGCTGAAGCCGCGGGAAATTATCGCCTATTCGGCGCGGCATGGACTGCCGGTCTGGCTGGGCGCGGTGCTGATGGGGGCGATTTTCGCCAAAGTGGTTTCCACCGGCAATAATTATCTGTTTTCCCCGGCCACCAACCTGGTGCATGACGTGTATGCGCGATGGATCCGTCCCCAGGCGGGGGAAAGGGAAATTCTGATCGCGAGCCGCTGGATGGTGGTGCTGCTGGGAGTGTTTGCGCTGGCGCAGACGTTTCAGGCTTCGGTCCTAACCGTGATGCTCTACGCCTATACGATCTATAGCGCGGCCATCACGCCGGTGGTGATGGCGGCCTTTTTCTGGAAGCGGGCCACGCGGCAGGGCGCGGCCATTTCGGTGGGCCTGGGCATTGCAGTCACGGTGGGCTGGAATGTGATTCCGATGATCGCCGGGCGGGGCACGGGAGCGCTGGCGCCGGCGCTGCATTTCATGCGCGGCATGGACGCGGTCTATCCGGCGGTGGTGATTTCAGTGCTGGCGCTGCTGATTATTAGCTGGTGCACGCCGGCGCCCACGCCAGAACAGCCGCAGTCTTTATATCAGACGGTTTGAGATTGATCCTTATACCTTTGCTTGAAGTGTCACCATGCCGAACCAGGCCAAACCCGAATCTTTACTGAAGCTGCAAACGCTGGCCACGGAGGCGGTGCTGCCGGCCAGCCGGAAACTGGATGCCATGACGAGCCGGCAGATCGTGGCGCTGATGCACCGCGAAGACCAGCGGGCGGTGAAGGCGGTGGGCCAGGCATTAGCGGCGGTCGCGCGAGCGGTGGATGTGATTGCGGAACGATGGCGGCGGGGCGGACGGCTGATCTATGTGGGCGCGGGAACCAGCGGGAGACTGGGGGTGCTGGACGCCAGCGAGTGTCCGCCCACGTTTCATGTGCCGGCCAGCCGCATACGGGGCGTGATCGCCGGCGGAAGAAAGGCGCTGGTGGCGGCGAGCGAAGACGCGGAAGATCATGCGGCGCAGGGGCGGCGCGATCTGGAACGGATCGCGGTGGGGGCCAGCGACGTGGTGGTGGGCATCGCCGCCAGCGGCCGCACGCCGTATACGCTCGGAGCGCTGCAGTATGCCAGAAAGCGGGGCGCGGCGACGATCGCGGTCGCCTGCACGCACAATTCGCCGCTGGCCCGGGCGGCGGAGATCGCCATTGAAGCGGTCACGGGCGCCGAAGTGGTTTCCGGTTCGACCCGGCTCAAGGCGGGCACGGCGCAAAAGCTGGTGCTCAACATGCTTTCCACCGCGGCCATGGCGCGGGTGGGGAGGGTCTATGGACCGTGGATGGCCGAGGTGCGCGCCAGCAATGCCAAGCTGCGGGTGCGCGCGGCCCGCATTCTGGCCCAGGCCGCGGGGCTGGAATTCAAGACGGCGGAAAGAAAGCTCAAGCAGGCGGGCGGAGATTTGAAACTGGCGCTGGTGGCCGAGCTGGGCCGGGTATCTTTAAAGGAAAGCCGCGCCCGGCTGGGTCGAGCAGAGGGAAATTTACGGCAGGCGCTGGGACCGGTTCCGAGAACGACGGGCTGAGACCGCTGCCATGCCACCGCGGTCTTCATAGATGAGTTCGCGCACGGAGGCCCAGCCGGAAATCAAAGGCCGGCCCAGATGAGCAACCGGCATACGCAATTGAAATGGCTTGACCCTCCGCCGGCGCCGATCAAGAGCTAACCGTATGCCCTCTTCCAACAGCGACTTTAATGTCGTCTGTTGTTCCCGCGCCAAGGCTTTCGCTTCCAGCAATAAAGCCGGGGAA
>JAJZKJ010000143.1 GCA_021804195.1 Acidobacteriota bacterium | reverse complement strand
GCCTGATGGTGGGTGGCGAAGCGACCGTAGTGCAGCAACTGGATCCGATTTTAGCGACGTTGGCTCCTGGCATCAAGACCGCGCCGCGCACGCCCGGTCGTGAAAAAATGCCGCCAAGCACCGCCGAAAACGGCTACCTGCATTGCGGACCGCATGGGGCGGGGCATTTTGTCAAAATGGTGCATAATGGTATTGAATATGGCCTGATGGCGGCCTATGCCGAGGGACTTAACATTCTCAAACATGCCGATATCGGCATGCGGAAACAGTCCGCCGACGATGCGGAAACCACGCCACTGCGCACGCCGGAGTATTATCAATATGATCTGAATATTGCCAATGTCGCCGAAGTATGGCGGCGCGGTTCGGTGATCGGGTCGTGGTTGTTGGACCTGACCGCCATTGCCTTGGTGAAAAATCCGGATATGGACGAGTTTCAGGGACGGGTGTCCGATTCTGGTGAAGGCCGGTGGACCATTACCGCCGCCATGGATGAGGCAGTTCCCGTTCCCGTACTCAGTGCGGCGCTATATGAACGCTTCAGTTCGCGTGGCCAGGCGGAATTCACCGATCGACTGCTTTCGGCGATGCGTTTTGAATTCGGCGGCCACTTGGAAAAAGCAGCGGAGAAATCTTAAACGCACCGACGCGGCAGCGCCCGCCGAACAACAGGAAAAATCGTGTGAATGAACCTTCGGATGCGCTGGTATTTTTCGGGGCCACCGGCGACTTGGCCTATAAAAAGATATTCCCGTCGCTGCAATCCATGATCCGTCATGGTCATCTGGATATGCCGGTGATTGGTGTGGCCAAGGCCGGTTGGGATTTGGCACAGTTCAAGGCTCGGGCCAAGGCCAGTCTACAGGAGCACGGTGGGGGGGATTAACGCGCCGGCGCTTAAGAAGCTCTGCGCACTGCTCCAATACGTGGATGGTGATTACCTGGATCCCGCTACGTTTACGCAGCTTCGCCAGACTCTTGGTGGTGCTGCGCATCCGCTGCATTATCTGGCCATACCGCCGAGCTTGTTTGGCAAAGTGGCTGAGGGATTGGCTCAATCGCAGTGCAACAAAGGGGCAAGAATTATTGCCGAAAAACCGTTTGGCCGGGATCTTAAATCCGCCAGGAAACTCAATGCCACACTCAGCCGCTATTTTTCGGAAGATGCGATTTTTCGCATTGATCATTACCTGGGCAAAGAGGCGGTGCAAAGCCTGCTGTATTCCCGATTTGCCAATACCATCTGGGAACCGGTATGGAACCGCAATTATATTTCATCGGTGCAAATTACCATGGCCGAGGATTTTGGCGTGCAGGGCCGCGGAACATTTTATGAAGAGGCCGGGGCCATTCGTGATGTCCTGGAGAACCATACGCTGCAACTGGTGGCCTGTTTAGCCATGGAAGCGCCCGCCGGCGAAGGCGAACCCTTGCGCGACGAGCGAGCCAAAGTGCTTTCCATGGTTCGCACGCTGACTCCGGCGGATGTGGTACGCGGGCAATTTGACGGCTATCGCAACGAACCCGGCGTGGCCAAACAGTCGAACGTGGAAACTTTCGCGGCCGTGCGGCTTTGGATTGACTCCTGGCGGTGGGCGGGTGTTCCCTTTTACCTTCGTGCCGGCAAGTGCCTGCCGATTTCCTGTACCGAAATTCTCGTGGAGTTCAAAAATCCTCCACAACAGGTTTTTGGCCGCAGTTCCGGCGGCCACCCCAACTACGTCCGTTTTCGGCTAAGCCCGCAGGTGGTGCTGGCCTTGGGGACGCGCGTTAAAAAAGTCGGCGAGCCCATGGCCGGAACTGATGTGGAACTCATCGCCCAGCGCCATCCCAAGGACGAAATGGAAGCTTATGAACGCCTGCTGTTGGATGCGGCCCGGGGCGCATCCGAATTTTTCGCCCGTGAAGATCAGGTGGAACAAGCCTGGCGCATTGTGGATCCCATTTTGGGCAATGCAGTGCCGGTACATCCGTATGCCCGGGGTATGTGGGGGCCAAAAGAAGCGGCCAAACTCATTATCGGCGAAGGCACGTGGCACGACTCCAGCCACGAAGCCAATGAAAAAAACAGCTAACCCAACCTTCGCACTTTTTTGCGAATTTAGCGCGCGGCCGGCCGTTGGCGGGGTGGCGGGTGGCGACGGCGTGCCGTGCGGGCCGGTAATTCTTGTCCTTTTTCCAAAACCCGTGTAGTGCCGACCTACCCCCTTGACAGGCTGGGTAAAGTGGTAGACATGTTTGTTCGTTGCAAGAAGCGTAAAAAGAATGGCAAGTGGCACGCGTATTACAGCGTGGTGGAGAATCGTCGTAGCGGTGCGGGCCAGGTGTCGCAGCGGCAGTTGTTGCATCTGGGAGAGCTCAACGCCGGACAAGAGGATCGTTGGCGCAAGAGCGTGGCGGTGTTTGACGAGCGGCGCCGGGCGACCGAAGAGATGCGGCTGTTTACCGAAGAACAGGCGATCACACCAAAGGAAGCGGATACGCGGCATCTGCGGGTATCCGCGATGCAACTGCGGCGGTGTCGGCATTATGGCGTTATGTCGAGCCGGAAGCGCAGCAACAACCGCTCCTGCGGGAGTTGGGGTTGGCACTACCGCCACAGCCGCCGCCGAAGCTGCGCGGCCGCCCCGACGGAGAGGTGACCATGGAAACCCGGAAAGCCGGGGCTCGTAGTGCCGACTTTTAAGAAAAAACGGCCCTGGCGGCGCAGAATTGCCGCTGCCATCGCCAAAGTGCGAAGGTTGGGCTAGCACACGGACCTTTCCATATCCAGACTGTACCGGCCTTGCCGGGCCGCACTATTGCACCGTGCCCGGTGCAGCAGCGCCTGCCGCGCCGCGTTCCCCTTGGCCGCCCGGCCCGACCAGATTTCCAAAGCCGGCTGCTGGATCGCCCGGGAGAATGAGAAGGTCAGCGCCCAGGGCATTCGGGGGGCCCATCGGACATTCATCGCATTCAAACGCGCCGAGGCCGGTTCCGCCGGCTGGCCGCCCGACAAAAACGCCACCCCCGGCACGGCGGCGGGAACGGCTCGTAACAGGCACGTCACGGTAGCGTCCGCGACTTGATCCACGTCTGGCTGTTCGGAACAGTTGGCGCCGGCGAGCACCATATTGGGTTTCAGGATCAGACCTTCCAGCCGCACACGCTGGGCATGAAGCTGATGGAAAACGGTGCGCAGGACTTGCTCCGTGACTTCCCGGCAGTGCTCCAGGGAATGATTTCCGTCCATGAGCACTTCCGGTTCGACAATCGGAACGAGTCCCGCATCCTGGCATACCGCGGCATAGCGCGCCAGCGCGTGGGCGTTGGCATCCATACCGCCCGGGGTGGGAATACCGTCGGCAATGGCAAGGACGGCGCGCCATTTGGCGAAACGGGCGCCCATCCGGGAATATTCCCGAACGCGTTCCGTCAAGCCGTCCAGCCCTTGCGTGATCTTTTCGCCGGGGAAACCAGCCAGCTCCCCGGTTCCCAGATCCACCTTGATGCCGGGGATGATGCCGGCCTGGTGAAGAGCATCCGCGAAGGGGGCGCCATTACTTATTTTCTGGCGGATCGTCTCATCAAACAGGATTGCCCCGCTTATAGAATCGCCGAGGCCGGGCGTGGTCACGATCAACTCCCGGTATATTCTGCGCATCTCCGGGGTCTGTGGAATATTAAGAGCGGCAAAACGCCGGTTGCAGGTGGGATTGCTCTCATCCATGGCCAGCAGACCCTTACCGGGGGCCATGAGCATCCGGGCGGTCTTCGTAAGTTCGGCGGTATTCATCTTGTAGTCTCCTTCTTCATGATGTTGAGGATCGTGTCCTCTCAGGTTTGAGGTTCAGGAGGCGGATGACGCTGCGCGCGATCATGATTTCCTCATCGGTACGAATGACACGCACGGCGACGGGCCCGCCGGGCATTGAAATCAAGGGGGCATTTTTGGCATTGAGCGCCAAGTTTATTGTAATGCCGAGGAACCGCAATCCACGGCAGATGCGTCGGCGGATGACCGGCGCGTTTTCGCCGATGCCGCCGGCGAAGACCAGCGTGTCCAAACCGCCCAGCGCGGCGGCGAAGGAGCCGATCCATTTTGTCGCCTGATAGCAGAATAGTTCGATGGCCTGGGCGGCGCGGCTATCCGTCGATTCTTTCGCCAGCAGGTCGCGCACGTCGGAACTGGTGGCCGAAACGCCAAGCAGCCCGGACTCGTGGTTCACCATTTTCTGAAATTGCGTTGCGGTCATGCCCTCCCTACGCGCCAGGTAGCAGACGAGTCCCGGGTCCAGATCGCCGGCGCGGGTGCTCATCATTAGTCCGGCCGCGGGCGTAAAGCCCATGCTGGTGTCGATGCTTTTGCCATCGCGCACGGCTGCCAGGCTGGCGCCATTGCCGAGATGGGCGAGGATCACGCGGCCCTTATTCGCCGCCGGGTCGCCGAGTCGTGCGAGTTCTTCCATCAAATAGGCGTAGGACAAGCCGTGGAATCCGTAGCGCTGGACTCCCTTGGCCGCATAACGCCGGGGAATGGCCAGCAATTTGGCCACGGGCGGCATGGTGCGGTGAAACGCCGTGTCAAAGCAGGCGACCTGGGGCAATTTCGGATGACGTTTGCGGAATGCCTGGATGAGTTGGATCTCGCGCGGCAGGTGATCCGGGTCGTAGGGGGTGATGCGATGCAATTCGGCGAGCAGCCCGGGCGTGACCCGCTGCGGCCTGGAATGTTTCATGCCGTGGACCACGCGGTGTCCCACGGCCTTGAGGGAAGCGAAGGCGGCCTGCGACTCAAGCCATGCCAAAAGAAAGTCGACTGCCGCGCCGTGCCCGGTCGCATGGATACGGCGACCGGGCCGCGGCTTTCCGTGCGGGTCGTTGCGGGTAAAAGTCGTGCCCGCCAGACCGATGCGATCGATCTTTCCATCCAGCAGGCGGCGCCGCGGTTCACCAATCTCATATATAGAAAATTTGATGCTCGACGAGCCGGCATTGATTGTGAGTAGACATGGCGGCTGATTCTCGGCGGCCACGGTTTTGGATTTTTTATTCAACTTTTCGGTTCTGGCGGAACCTTTCACGCGGTCCCTGGACGGGGGCGAAGATTTCGCGCGGGTCGGCTTGTTTTCGCCTATCGCCATTCTTGCGGTCCGCATTCGCCAATCCTTTGCATTGATTTTCGTGTTCATGGCCTGCACCGTCGCCGCGGTGCGAAAAAAAGGAGATTCGTCACGGCAAACCACTGTTCCATCGCGATTCGGCCCCGGCCCGCACCGGTAGTCTCTCGAAGGAGGATCACCAGATCGTGCGAACGGTCTTCGACCGTCGAATCGCCGGGTCCGTCGGGATCAAGGCAATACCCTCGGCCTGCGCTGTAGCCCCGATCATACAATCGGCCGGATCCTTCGGATAGGCCGCCGGAAGCTGCTGTCAAACCAAAGTTAAAATGTCCGCTACTTAACCAAAGTTAAAATGTCCCCCTTGGCGCGGGCGTGGCGCGGCGGGTTTTGAGAAGCAGTCCGTTGGCCATGCGAAGATATTGCTTGGCCGCTGGAGGGAGGAGAGTCCGCCCATGAACGCGCACATACCGACCCAGCAGATCCATATATGCCGCCGTGGTCTCTCCACTGTAAAAGCGAGCCGAGGCGCAGCTGGTGGCGTCATCAATCATCGCCACCAGCACGATCGGTTCATGGCACCGATCTTCCAACCAGGCATGATGGCTGGCATCCGCCTGGATCATCTGCCCGAAACAGGCCCTCCGTTCGCGCCGTGCCCGATGGCGTTCCCCATGACTGCGGCCCTGCCACAGCCCTTCGATTATCAGCCAGCCCCGTAAGGTCTCATCGGCCACCACCATATTGTCTTCCGCCAACTTCTCTGCCGCCAGCGTCGGTCCAAAATCACTGTACCGACTCTTATACCGACGTAGCACACGCTGGCGAAAATTCCCATCGAACCGATTGTGGCTCGGCTGGCCACGCGATTGATGAACCAGCCCGCCATCCCCACGCCTAACCATCTATTCGGATCCGTCGAAAGGAGAGAACGCGTGTCTTTCTTCCTTCTGAAGCGGTTCCGGCCAAATGATCCGCTATTCAGGCACATCATGTGTCTGGATTTTGCGCTGATGTTCTCCGTCCCATGGA
>JAJZKJ010000142.1 GCA_021804195.1 Acidobacteriota bacterium | reverse complement strand
TGCGAAAAGTTTATCACGGAAAGCTTACCTACAGCGCCAACTGGGATCATTATCTGAACGTGCGAATATGGCCGTGGCTTAATTACATTGGTATGAATTCCTACTACGATCTAGCCAACGACCCGCATACGCCGGTGGACCGAATCCGGCGCTCCTGGCGACCGATCAAAAATCGCATCCTGGCTTTTGCGCGCTACATGCACAAACCGGTTTTACTGACCGAAATAGGGTGGGATAATCTGCAAAACACGCTGGCCAAACCGTGGGATTATGTGGGCACGGGAAAAATCAATCCCGCCGTGCAGCGGCGCGCGTTTGTCGCGTTTATCGAAGAATGGCGGCATATTCCGCGGAAGCTTTTTGCGGGCGCAATGATCTGGCAATGGCAGCCCGGCGCCAAACCGACCGATTATGGAACCTATTCGCTCCAGGGCGAGCCGGCTCTGCCGCTCGTGGCGAATTGGATAGCCGGACGCTGACGCAGCCGCGCCGGCGCCAAGGAGTGACAAGGAGTGAAAAGTTCAGAGAGGCGTGTCGGCCAGGGAGTCAGGGACTCCCGCCGCCGGCCACGCACCGATTCTATTTTCCCGTCCGGCAATAGGGAAATAATTTTTTCGACTGCGGTTGCGCGGTCGGGCAGCATAAGAAAGGAAACTTGTGTCACTCAAACGAACCGATTACGGCGGTTTACTGGGTAAGAAGGATATCGACCGCACGGTGGTACTGGCGGGGTGGGTCCAGTCTTACCGCGATCACGGCGGGGTGGTATTCATTGATTTGCGCGATCGCCACGGCATCGTTCAGGTGGTATTTCATCCCGAGCAGACCCAGGCCCATGCCGTCGCCCGCCAGTTGCGCAACGAAGATGTAACCCTGGTGCGAGGCCGGATCATTGCGCGTGGTCCCGGCGCCGTCAATCCGAAAATTCCCACCGGCGAAATTGAGGTGATCGCGGACCAGGTCGAACCGGTCAACAAAGCCGATCCTGTGCCGTTCTCGCCGGCCCAGCACGAATCGGTCAGCGAGGACACGCGCCTGAAATACCGTTACGTGGACCTGCGCCGCCGCGACATGACCGAGGCCATGGTTCTGCGGCACCGCGTGTACAAAATCATTCGCGATTTCTGTGATGAACATGGCTTTCTGGAAATTGAAACGCCCATTCTTTATAAGAGCACGCCGGAGGGCGCGCGCGAATTTCTTGTGCCTTCGCGACTGCATTCCGGCGAGTTCTACGCTCTGCCGCAAAGTCCGCAGCTTTTTAAGCAGATACTCATGGTCGCCGGCCTGGATCGTTACATGCAGATCGCCCGTTGTTTCCGCGACGAAGATTTGCGGGCCGATCGCCAGCCTGAATTTACCCAGCTCGATCTGGAGATGAGTTTTGTCGATCGCGATGATGTCATCGATCTGACGACGGCGTTATTGACGCGGCTGTGGAAACAAGTTCTCGGCGTTACGCTTCCCACTCCCTTTCCCCGCCTGACGTGGCGGGAGGCGATGGATCGCTATGGCGTCGACCGGCCCGATATGCGTTTTGCCATGGAACTGTGCGACGTCGGTGCGATCGCCGCGCAAAGCGATTTCGCCGTGTTTAAGCAGGCCCTGGCGCAGGGCGGCCGCGTGCAAATGATCGCCGTTCCCGGCGGAGGAACGATGACCCGCAAACAGTTGGATCAGCTCACCGAAGAAGCCAAAAAACTCGGCGCCAAAGGGCTGGCGTGGCTCAAGATCGGCGGCGAAGCCGGCGCCGCGAACATGAGCGGTCCCATCGCCAAGTTTTTTTCCGCCGCCCGGCAACAGGAACTGCGGCACCTGACCGGCGCCGGCGACGGCGATCTGCTTCTGGCCGTGGCTGACACCGTGGAGGTCTGTTGGCGAACGCTGGGCGAACTGCGACAACTGCTGGCCCGGCGGCTTAACTTGATTCCTCCGGATCGTCATGACTTTGTCTGGATTGTGGATTTCCCCTGCTTCGAGCGCAACACCGCCGGCCCCGGCGCGCCGGGACTGATCGCCCGCCACCATCCGTTCACCGCGCCGCTGGACGAGGATATTTCCCGACTTGCCAGCCAGCCCGAAAAGGTCCGGGCCAAGGCTTACGACATCGTGCTTAATGGAGTTGAAATCGGCGGTGGATCGATTCGTATCCATCAGCGGAAGATGCAGTTTGAGATATTTTCGCTCCTGGGAATCAGTGCGCAGGAAGCGCAGCAAAAATTCGCGTTCCTCTTGGACGCACTGCGCTTCGGCGCCCCCCCGCATGGCGGCATCGCTTTGGGACTCGATCGCCTGCTGATGCTCATGCTCAATCGCCAGAGCATCCGCGACGTGATCGCTTTCCCCAAAACACAAAGCGGAAGGGATCTGATGACGCAAGCGCCCTGCGCAGTGGATCCACGCCAGCTCCAGGACCTGGCGATCGGCGTGCTTCGCCCGCCGGCGGCGCCGGCCTGAGAAGTTGGACCACGGTTTATTTGTTCAACAGGACTTTCCATGATTGATCGTCAACGAACCAAGATTGTCATTACCATGGGACCGGCCTGCGCCGACCCACGGGTGATCGCCCACCTGGGCGACGCGGGTATTTCCGTGGTACGACTGAACTTTTCACACGGCACGCCTCAACAGCGGCAACACTTTCTGGAACTCGTTCGCTCCCATTGCGCCAAGTCGCCCCTGGCCATCATGGGCGACATCTGCGGTCCGAAAATACGCGTGGGAGAGGTCGTGGCGGGCGGAATGCCGGTCAGTGCCGACAATGTTTTCACAATTCGGCGCGAACCAGTTCTTGGCGACGACGGCGTCGTGAGTTCCAATTACCCCTGTCTGGTTGACGATGTACAGATGGGGCAGGACGTTCTGATCGATGACGGCCTGATTCGTGCCGTCGTGATTGATAAACAACCCGATGCCTTGCGTTGCCGGGTCACCCGCGGCGGCGTTATTTTATCCAACAAGGGAATCAATCTCCCGCACACGCGGCTTTCCATTCCCAGCGTTACCGAGAAAGATTGGGGTGACATTGACTGGGCCATCGCCCACAAACTGGATTATCTGGCCCTGTCGTTCATACGCACCAGCGAAGACATACGGATCGTTCGCCATTATTTGGATCAGCATGAATCCGACATCCACCTGATCGCCAAGATCGAAATGCCGCAGGCCGTGGAAGATCTCCCCGCTATTTTGGAAGTCTCCGACGCCGTGCTGGTGGCGCGCGGCGACCTGGGCGTGGAGATGGAACTGACCTCCGTCCCGCTGATTCAGAAAGATATCGTGAACGCCGCCCACGAGGCCGGCAAGCCCGTGATCGTCGCCACCCAGATGCTGCAATCCATGGTGGAAAAAGCCGTTCCCACGCGGGCGGAAGTTTCCGACGTGGCCAACGCCATTTTTGACGGCGCCGACGCTTTGATGCTTTCCGGCGAAACAGCGGTCGGCAAATTTCCACTCGAGGCGGTGCGGATATTGCGACGAATCGCCAATAAAACCGAGCGGTATATCGTGAACAAGGGAATAGAAACCGTTCCGCCCCGCCTCCTGCAGATGAACTATCATCGCACCGCCGCGCTGGCGCACGGCGCCCTGGCCATCGCCAAAGACAGCAACGCCCGTATGGTGGTGGTGTGGTCGCAAGCCGGCGGGGCCGCCCGCTACCTCTCCAAGAATCGACTGCCCATTCCCGTGGTGGCCCTTTCCACTGATGCCGCCGCCGTTCGCCGAATGTCGCTCTATTATGGCGTCACTCCGTTGCAAGCTGAAATTCCGAAGCACTTTGACGATCTGCCCGCCATGGTGGATGATCTTTTATGCCGCCTGGATTGGGCGCGGACGGGCGATCGCGTCATTATCGTCGCGGGCGCTCCCCTGGGCGCTGCGGGTGTCGCCAACAGCCTGAGCATGCATACCATCGACGCGGCGACGCAACCCCGCAGAGCCGGGGTTGGCGGGATTTCCCCGTAGGCGCTGACTACAAAATTTATCGTGGCCGAGCTACCGGCCTCTTGCCTCCGCTGGCAGTGACGACGGGGGCGACTCCGGCTAAGATGAGCCTGACGCTGATGAACATGATGCGAAATATATCGAATATACTCCATGATGGATGGCGGCTTATTCCGCTCGTCGCCGCCGCGTGGGTCTTGACTGGTTGCGGCAATCGCTACCACTTCCCCCCCGGCGCCCCCGGTTGGCATTCGCCGGGTTATTCCACCGTGTTTGGTGTTCTGCGAGAGTCCACTTCCCACCCCAACCAGTGGACCATCCGTTATGCCCGCATCGCCACTCCCGATACATACGGGGGAAAATTCGTCCTTACGCCGAGGCGCCTATTAAAAGGCTATGCCACCGGCGAACTGGTTGAAATCACCGGCCATCCCCTGCCCCACGCCCCAAACACGACCGGCACCCGGTATCTTACGAAGAGTATCCGCTTGTGGCTTGGTGTGGGCAGATCGTCTTATCTGACACGGTAGTATTCCGCCCGTTATCATGGGAATGAAACGTGCGGAATATCCGCACCGCCGGATGGTTATCTGATGCCGAGAGACATCCCGATGGGGATCGGGACGGAAACGGCGGCGTGGTGATCTTTATTCGGCCACGGATCGATGGTGCTTCGCACCGCATTTTTTCAGGAATGGTTCCATGCCGAGCGCAATTTCATTGCCCATACAAAACGACACTCCGGCGCCCTGGTACTCGGCGGGATTGCGTTTCCGCTGTACGCAGTGCGGTAACTGTTGCTCCGGCGCCCCGGGTTATGTCTGGCTGACTGGGGAGGACATGACGCGAATGGCCGCATTTCTCGCAATGCCGTTGGATGATTTTACCCGCCGGCACGTGCGGCGCGTGGGAAATGACTATAGCCTGCTTGAAAAAACCAACCATGACTGCATTTTTCTCCACCGCGCCGGCGATAAGGCGACGTGTTCCATATATCCCGTGCGGCCCACACAATGCCGCACCTGGCCGTTCTGGAATATGAATCTTAAAAGTCCCGAGGCCTGGAGCCTGGCCTCTTGCCGTTGTCCCGGCATGTGCGATGCGCGAGCGCCGGTTCATCCAGTGGAACAAATCGAACGTTGCCGCAATCACCCCGAATCACCGTCCGGCTAGAATCATTTCCCGACCTGTCCCGATCGGCTATAGGGCCGGGAACGGTTACACTATTGACACCTTCGGTGTTTGTCGCCGATAACGCAATAGTTGGCAAATTTTTTCAGGAGATTGTCATGTCCCAACGAAGCGAACAAACCAATGCCGGCGCCCCATTGGATCGACGGGAATTTATCGCCGCAGTCGCGGCGGCGGGCGCCGTTCTAGCCATGACCGACTATGCGCAAATGCTGATTGCCAATCCCGATAGCCAGCGGGCGGCCGCCCAACGAATCGGCCCTTCCCAGGATGCTTATGAGAAGGCCTGGAGCCGGGCCGCGGCCCTGGCGGACCAAATGACGCTGGCGGAAAAGATCGCTCAGACCAGCATCAGCGCTCCGGCCATCAAACGGCTGGGCCTGCCGACGTATAGTTATTATAGTGGTGAGGCGCTGCACGGTTTGGTGCGCGCGGCGCCGGTCACATCGTTTCCGCTACCGCTGGCGATGGTCTGCTCATGGAATCCCGAGTTGGCCCGCAAAGTTTACACGGCGGTTTCCGATGAGGCCCGGGCCTACCACAAGAAAGAAAATATCGGTCTGAGTTATTATTCGCCACAAACGTTGAACCTGCACCGCGACCCGCGTTGGGGCCGTTGCGAAGAAGCGCCGGGTGAAGACCCCTGCCTGGCGGGCACTTGGGCTGTGCAGGTAGTTCTTGGTATGCAGGGGAATGATCCGAATTACCTGAAAACCACAGCTTGCGCCAAGCATTTCATCTGCAACAACACCGATGATGATCGCGAGGAGGTATCCGCTTCGGTCGATGCGCGAAGTTTTTGGGAATATTACACCCGCGCCTACCGCGCCTGCGTAACCGACGCCGGTGTATTTACGGTGATGAGCGCTTACAATGCCGTCAACGGCGTGCCCTGCAGCGCCGATCGCTTTCTGCTCACGAGTCTTTTGCGCGATCGCTGGGGTTTCCGCGGCTACGTTACCTCCGACTGCGACGCGGTCTACAACATTTACAATCCCCACCATTACGT
>JAJZKJ010000141.1 GCA_021804195.1 Acidobacteriota bacterium | reverse complement strand
CCACGGCCCCCAACGCCAGACAGAAAAGCCCCTGCGCCGTTGAAATCCAATGAAGAAACGGCGTGAGATAATTAAACACATTGGCGCTGGTGTTCAGCGCAGACTTATTCGTACTTGCCAAAATCGTGAACAACATGCCAAAACCTGCCAACGCTCAAAATCGGCCCGATTCGCCGCTTCCAGATACCGGTCAACGGCTTTTATGCGCCCGGCCGCGGGCCGCCGTAACCGACGCCTGAAGGAACAATACAATAGTGTAATCGGCGGCGTGGCGGCTGTAAATTAAGCCGTTCTTTCCGATTTTGAGACTCCGGGCCTAAAATGCTTAGGATTGCCGATTGTAAAAAAGCAGGAGAAGCCGCAATGTTCACCCTGGACCATGTCGCCATACAAACTCCCGATATCGCCGGTACCGCGAATTATTATGTTCGTGAATTCGGCGCCCAGATTCTTTATCAGGATGCGTCCTGGGCATTCTTGCGCCTCGGCCAGGGCAAACTGGCCCTGGTGCTGCCAAATCAACACCCTGCTCATGTGGCCCTGCGTACGAGTCTGGAAGAACTTAAATCTACGGCGCAACGGCATAATCTGGCCATAAAAACCCATCGTGACGGCACACAGGGTATTTATTTATCAGACCCGGCGGGCAATGTGCTGGAGCTTATCTATTATCCCCCGGAAAGCAGCAGCGCCCCGGCATGATAAACCGCCGGCGCCGCCCGGCGACTTGTTGCCCATTCGCCGCATTCTCTGCCGGCGGTTCCTTGTTCAACAGCGTCCGAAAATTGCGCACAAATTGTATTTTCGGCCGGTTTTGTGATAATCTAATGCACAGCTGTCGACGTGATAAACTGTTTATCGCCGTAGATTGCGGGCATTGCGCGAATGCACGGCAGCGAATGGAACGAGGCGTTATTTCGACGAAAAGCCAGCCGTTCGGATGGCTGATTTTTGGCAATAAATTGCGATTTTCCGCGTTAAGACACAGGAATGGTTATGGATGCCGCAACCCTTGCCGCTCTGGTAGTCCGGTGCCGCAATGGTGATAAAAGCGCATGGGACGCGCTGGTTGACCAGTACTGGCAACGGCTGTACAGCTACGCCGTACAGTCCACGCGAAGCAGTGAACTGGCCACGGACTTGGTTCAGGAAACGTTCCTGCGCGTGGTCCAAAAGCTGGATCGCTATGAGGATCAGGGAAAGTTTGAGGCTTGGCTGTTCCGCATTCTGGTAAATTTGGTGCGGGACAACAGCCGGTCGCTCTCCCGCCACCCGGTCCGGTCCGGGCAGGTGGAAATCGGCGATCAAAAGGTGGATTTAATTGACACCATGCCCGGCAAGGGACAAAGCCCGGATGCACCGCTGGAGCATAAGGAATATGTGGACCGCCTGTATGCGGCCATGGAAAAGTTGCCCGAACTTGACCGGCAGGTATTATTGCTGCGGCATTACGGCGATATGCCATTCAAGGAGATCGCCCGAACACTGGATTGTCCGTTGGGCACGGTTCTGGCCAGGGCCCATCGGGCCTTGGGCAAATTGCGTGTGATGATGGAGGTTGGCCATGAAACGACCCGCTAAACTCAGTCTTTCGCAGACCTGCCTGCTTGATGTCTCCGGTGAACTCGGAGCCGGCGCCAAGGAACACCTGCAGCAGCACGTGCAGAAATATCCCGCCGCCCACCTGGAATATGAACTCGTCCGCGGCCGCTATACGCTGCTCCGGTCCCTGCCGGGAAAAACCGACCAACTGGATCAATTTACCCGTGAAAACATTGCCGACGGCATTAAAAAGGGCATCCACCAGGTACTGGACGATCAGCGGCGGCGGCAGCGGCAGGCCGGGCTTGCCCGGTTGTTTTATGGATTCATGGCCGCGGCGTCCGGTGTCGCGGCGGCTTTGGTGGTGGCGGCCGGGGTTTACATTGTTCATGAACGCCAGATAGCCCATCGCCAGCAGATACAGGATGCGGAAAGCACCTTCCAGGAAATGGCCGAATCGCAGCTTCCCGGTGAAGGCCACTCCCGTGTTGACGCCCTGGCCCGGCGACTGGAACTCATGGAACATGACGGCAAAATTTCCGCGGAAGGCAATGCCGGCAATTCCAACATGATGAATCTGCTGGACGCTCTGGATTCCGTGCACGTTACTGACAGCACACCGACACCCGGAGATTCCGGTTATTGATACCGCCGCCTTCGCACCCATCCCGCGGCCCGGCATTTCCGCATGGCCTCAACTGCCCGCATGGCCCCATATGGCATACACCGGCATAATTTTGAATATGGCCCATGAATTGCCTTGCACAATGCCGCCGCCGCGTTACATTTCCGGCTTAGGAGTTTTGCCATGCATCAGAACATGAATCAGAATCCATCTAAAAAGACATTCCGCTTAAACCGGTTTGCCGCCTTCCTTACCGCGGGAATCCTTGCCCTGGCTGCCATACCGGCCATGCACCCGGCTGTCGCGGCCAAACCTGCCCCCGCCAAGCCGGCCGCAAAAAAGCCACTCATCCGCCTTACGCCGGACCAGATCAACCGGATCATGACCTTTCTGCAGCGGACCCAGCCGGATGTATATCGCAAGGCGCTGGCCCTGCGCCATTCGCACCCGCGCAAGTTCAGCAGGCTTATAAGCGAGGCCGCCCCCAACTTCCGCTGGCTTGAACACCTCCAAAAACATGATCCCAAACTGTTTAATCTCACCCTGCAGGATATCGCCGACACGCACAAATCCTTCCAGATTGCCGGCGAATTGCGCCAGCCCGGCCTGCCCAAGGCCGAAGCTGAAAAACTGCGCGACCGGCTGGTAAAAGTTGTGACGGATCAATTTGATGTCCGCCAGCAAATTCGCACCCATGAACTTAATCGGCTGCTCCGCCGGATCAACACCCTGCGCGCGGACCTGCGGCAGCGCCGGCAGAAACGCGCCATCATCATCGCCAAGCGCGTGCAGTCCCTGATCGGCCGCCCGCCCAGCATGAACTGGTGAGCCGGCCGCTCCGCCCGGACGGCAAACTAAAAATTGAAGCCCCCGCCCTATCCGCCCTGATACCACGGACGCACATCCACCACGGCCATTCCCGCGGCCCGCGCCGCCTGAAAGCCAAGCTGCGCATCTTCGTATACCACACACTCGGCAGGCATCAGCCCCATGCGCGCCGCCGCCTCCAGAAAGCTGTCCGGCGCCGGTTTGCCGTGTGCGACATCATCCGCACAAATGACCACCGGGAATAACTCCGTTAAACCGGACGCCGCCAATTGCCGGTCCACCACATGATGAAAACCGCCGCTGGCCACCGCGAGTTTGCGCCGCCCGCGTTCGCGCCGGGCGAGCCCCACCACCACGGCAAGTTCCCGGATTTGCGGAATCCCGGCAATGTAATGCTCCTCTTTGCACTTTGTAATGGCCGCCGGCGACGCCGCCGAACCCGCCTCCCGCACCAGCATTTCCGCTATTTTTATCGTCGGCGCACCGGCCAGTGAATAAAACCGGTCCTCCGGCAACGCAATACCCGTGCCTTCCAATGCCTTCAGCCATGCCCGGTAATGCACGCCCATGGTATCCACCAGCGTGCCGTCGCAGTCGAATATCAGCCCGCGGATCTCCGGCGGAAGAGGGGCATCAGGGTCGGTTATCCAGCGGTTTTCCACGGCGGCGGGCATTGACATTGTATAAATCCGGCGGCCGCTTTCACGGTCCGCTCCTGTACTGTTTCTTGCGTCACACAAACCGGCGGATACACACCGCAAACGGTCCGGCGGCATTGCCGTTCCATCCGCAATCCGCCGCACAGCCAAGGCCATCCGCCCCGCGCTGCGCGCCACGTATAATAGCAGATTTCCGCCGCTTTTTCCCTTGCGTGAATCCCCGCGTTCATACGCGGCGTTCCGATTGCCGGCGGATCGGCGTTTCAATCGCACGGGCCGATGGATTACAATGGAATCATGGCATTTAAGCCTGATGACACCATCTGCTTCTGCTTTCATGTTCCGTTACGGAAGATAGAAGCCTTTTGCCGCATTGAGAAGCCGACCGCGGCGTCGCAAATTTCCGATTGCCTTTCCGCCGGCACCGGCTGCGGATGGTGCCGCCCCATGCTTAAAAAAATACATTTGCGCATTTGCGGATCGCACGATCCCTGGTGGCGGCAATCCCCCGCCGATAATAATTCCGCCTCCAACGCCGCGGAAAATTCCGCCGCAGGTTTAACCCACCCGCCCGCGGATGACAGCCGCCCCGGCCGCACGGACGATACCGATCCGGCCCAATATGCCCGCGGCCGCCGGGCGTACATCGCCGCCGGTGAAGGTAAACCGCCGGAGCGGGCATAACGCCTCGGCGCCCGGTGAAAAATCAACGCTCGCCGCCGGGGCGAATGACGATAAACAGGGAGGCGATTGAGCTTAAAAAAAACCGCCACGCCAAGCCGGCAAGGGTTGACGGTCGCCGCCGCTGGTGGTACATACAGTGATGATTCTCGGCGGGTTGTCGGGACATTTTTTGGCAGGAGCGCCCGCAATGCACGATATGGAAATTTCAGCAACCGAAAATTCATTCACCGCGGAGCACGCCAAGTCCGGTATTCGGCGCGGGCTCACGCCGCGCCTGCCTCAATTGGCGGCGGCCGCCGCGTTGGTCGCAGCGGCCTGCGGCCTGGCGGGATGCGGCAATTCAACCTCCGGCAAGGCGGATACGGCGGCCATTTACGCCAGTCAGGACGCCGCCGGTCTTACGGTCAGCGCCGGCGATTATCGCCCGGCGGCTTCATTCCCGGTCGCACTGCATTCGCCCCTTTCCCCCGAAGCCCTGCAGCAAGCTGAATCCCGCGCCAAACAAAGCCCCGCCGCTTATTTGGCGCCTCGTTCGTCCATGCGGGATCTGCGGCATGCTTCCGCAATGCTGGCCAGCTTGATCTCGCAAGGCGGCCTGCGGCACAATTTCAAGAGTCTGCTTGAAAGTCAAAAAGGCCAGGTTGAACTGCTCGCGTCACAGCAGCGAATCAATAAACTCAGCGCCGCTTTGCTCGAATTAACCACCCGCTTTAACACCATTACCCAGGATTCCGCCCTGCTTAATTCCGACCGCCTCAAGACCGCGGAATTGCGGACGGAATACAAAATTTATGCCGTCATGCACAAAAACGCCTTGCGGCGCGCCGTGCATGCCCGCGTCGTCGCCCGGCGACGTCTGGCCGTCGCCCACAAACAGGTCGCCCGGCTTGCAAGCCGGCTTGCGGCCGCCAAATCCCGCCGTGATGCCTTGAATTCGGCGGGGATGGCATTGGTGGTTAAATCCCATAATTCCACCGGATCGGTTTCGCTTAATGAATACAAACAGGCCATGGGTAAAATGGATCAGGCCGCGGGCGTTTCGCAAAAAATTGAATTGATTGCCGCCCACCTGGCGCAGGCGAAAGCCCACGAAAATCTGGTGGCCATGCAAGCCGCGGCCGCCGGCCGTCATGCCGTTGAGCTCGCCGCCGCCCGTAAAACAGCCGCCAGCGTGGCCGCCAAAGCACTGCGGCGGATTGCCGCAATTCAGGCCGGTGCCAGAGCCGTCATCATTGGCTCGGCGAATAACCGGGGTGTTCCAAGTGTCGGGGATCAGTTCACCGTGGTTGCCGCACAGTTAAAAATCGCACTGCACCAGGCGGATGCCGCCATCGCGTTGTCCAATCAGGCCCGGCAGGACCTTAAACAGGCTTCGTTTGAACAAAGCAAGAACAGCATCTATGCCAGCCAGTTGGCCACCCGCGGTCTGCGGCCCAATGATCCGCTGATCCTGGCCAATGAAGACCATAACCTCCAATCGCTGTTTAATTTGCAGGCGGCAATCGCATCAATCAATACGGCCACGGCCTGCCAGATGAAATTGCAGATATTAAAACTGCAGGGACTTTGCGCCAAAGCCGGCGATTCTATTTACCCGCTGATCAACCAGACCGCTCCCGTAGCCGCGCCAAGTCCGACGGACCTTGCATCCTGTGGCGCGGCGGCAGTCACCGCCTTAAACAACGCCACGGATGATGCGAATCTGGCGTTAAATCCCGCACCATCGGGTCGTTCGCCGGTAAAATGGCTGGCCCCGGCGGTTACTTATCAAGCCAATCTTGCCTTGGCGGAAGTTACGCCGAACCTGACGCTTAAGAAAAAATATCG
>JAJZKJ010000140.1 GCA_021804195.1 Acidobacteriota bacterium | reverse complement strand
AGCGCACTCGCATGCGATGGTCCGGCAGGGCTTCCGCCCAGGCGGGCGCGGGCACATGGCGATTCCGGATGCGGGCCTCCACGCGCAGCGGCCCGGCGGGCGGCTGGTTGAGTTTGCGGATCTGTTTGCCGGCCGCTTTCCATTTTCGCCCGTGCGGAAATTTTTTTAAATAAAGCTGAAAGTAATTCCGCGCGGCCTGCCACAGCTTCATCTTTTTCATCGTCTGGCCGCAGCGGTACAGCCCTTGGGCATTATGCGGATCGTGGCGGAACGCGGCCCGGTAACGCGACAGCGCTCCCACATAATTGCCCAGGTTGTAATAAAAATTTCCCACCCTCAGGTCGTGTTTGGACTCGGTGGGGTTGAAATCGGCATTGGGACGCGGCGCCGTCCGGAACTGCTGGCCGGGCAGGGCATTGGCCCGCGCCGTGGGCGAAAGAGAGCGGCTTCGAACTTTCGGAGGAGGAAGTTTGTGCGCCGCCGCCGGCGGCTGAACCCCCGGCTTTTGTGCTGGCAACTGCGGCCCCGGATGCGCCGGCGGATAAATGCTTTGTCCCGCCGCCGCCCCGGCCATCAGCAATGCCATCCCCAGGCCCCGCGCCAGGTTTTTGCGCATCATGGCTCCAGTGTAATGCTCCATCGGGGCCGAACGCTGGAATGGCGAAACAATAAAAGGCTGTGCCGCCTTTATTGCGGCTGCGCCGTACGGCCCAGGCTATTCGTCAGCACCGTGACCTGCACCCGGCGGTTGGCCTCGCGCCCGGCCAGGGTGCGGTTGCTGGCCACATACTGATGCTTGCCCAGGCCGATCATGAAAATACGGTACGCGCCGATGCCGTGGCTTTCGAGATAACGCACCACCGAATCCGCGCGCCATTGGCTGAGCCTTAAATTGTATGCGGCGGGGCCGGTCCAGTCGGTATAGCCTTTCAGCGTGGTGATGGTGTGCGGGTTTTGCTGCATCAGGCCGACCACCCGGTCCAGTTTTGCCCGTGCATCAGCGGTCAGATTCCATTTGTTAAACCCAAAGTGCACCACCTGCCGTTTGCTGACCGTGTATTGATTGAGGTTGGCCAGCGTGGAAGCCAGCGAATGAATCTGCTGCCCGGTTTGGTCCAGTTGCCGTGAAACCCGCTGGGCCTGGCTTTGCGCCGACTGCGCCTGCTGCAGCGCCGTTTGCGAATTGGCATTGGCCTGTTGTACGCCCGCCGTGGTGGTGCGGTTTACGCGCTTCAGATCCGCCATATTCTTGGCCGTTTCCCGGTCCAGGCGGTTGATATGATTCACCAGCGGCTCGGTTTGCTTGCGCACGTAGCCTTTCGTGGTGCAGCCACCGGCCAGCGCCAGCGAAATGCCGCCCAGGGCACTCAGAATTATTTTGGTTTTCATCATCACCCTCCTGTTGGGTTCCACGGCCATGTAGTCTGAAATCATCATTCCTGCACGCGGTTGGCCATTGCTGGAAAGGCGAAAGATGCAATAAATTACAAATATAAAAGTCTATATTTATCAGCAATATGTGAATAAAAATCCACAAAATGCTTTAATAAATTATGAATCATGGAGTCTCAGTCGGGCTGGTATAAATTTCGTGGTTTTGCCATGAATTCCACCACCCGGGCCGGACGAAAGAAACAACTGTCCCCGCCGTTGAACGATGCTGAACGCCGCTATGCGATGCTTATTCCTGAGCGTGATTATTAATGGATTGGCAGGAACAAGTCCGGCAACTCCCCGAATCCCCCGGGGTTTACATTTTCCGTGACGCTGAAGACCGGGCCTTGTACGTAGGCAAGGCGCGCAATCTGAAGGCGCGGGTGCGCAGCTATTTTCTCGAAGGCCGTCTGGAAGAAGCCCGTACGGGCTCGCTGGTGCGCGAAGCCGCGCGGCTGGAAACCATTCTGGTGGCCAACGAACCGGAAGCCTGGGCGCTCGAAAACAATCTCATCAAGCAGCATCAGCCGCGCTTCAATATTCTGCTGCGTGACGACAAGACCTATCCCTATATCACCCTGACCCGTGAAAAATATCCCCGCGTTTACGTCACCCGCCGGCTGCAAAAAAACGGAGCCGAATATTTTGGCCCCTATTTTCCCGCCGGCCTGGCCTGGCGCACGCTGCATCTGATCCATAAGCATTTTCGCGTGCCCTCCTGCCGGGTGGACCTGACTCGCCCCCACCCCCGGCCCTGTCTTGAGTTCCACATCCAGCGCTGCCAGGGCCCCTGCGTGCCCGGCCTGACCACCGATGCGCAATATCAGCGGGCGGTGGAAGATGTGCGGCTGTTCCTCGGCGGCCGGCGCCAGGAACTGTTGCGCCAGTTGCGGCGCCGGCGCGACGATGCCGCCGCCGCCGAGCAATTCGAGCAAGCCGCCATGCTGCGCGATCTGGCGCAGGTGGTCGAAGATCTCGAGCAAAAGCAAAAGCTGGCCAGCGCCGAAGGCGCCGATACCGACGTGATCGGCTTTTATCGCGAGCAGGACCGCGCGGCGCTGAACCTGTTTCATCTGCGCGGCGGCCGCGCCGTGGACCGGCGCGAATATTTCTGGGAAGAGCTGCCCGATCCGCCCGTCCCCGAAGATCTTCCATCTCCTGCCTCCGGCTCTGAGGATGCGGCCGGAACTTCTCCTCTCGATCCGCTGGTGACGGCGGCTTTGGGCCAGCTCTACGTCGGCCAGAACTATGTGCCGGCGGCGATTCTGCTGCCGGCCGATTTCGCGGGCCGCGAAGAGCTGCAAGCCCTGCTGCGGGAGCAGTCCGGCCATTCCGTCGAACTGCTTCTGCCCCGCCGCGGCCCCAAGCGCGGGCTGGTCGAGTGGGCCGCCCGGAACGCCCGCCATTCGTTTCAGCATCGTTTCCGTCTCGCCGCCCCGGCGGCGCGTCTGGTCCAGCAGGGTCTGCGCGACGCTCTGGCCCTGCCCGGTCTTCCGGAACGCATCGAGTGCTTTGATATTTCCCACTTCCAGGGCGCCGAGACGGTGGCCGCCATGGTGGTCTGGGAAAAAGGCAGGATGAAGAAATCCGGCTACCGCAAATTCATCATCCGCGAGGTCGCGGGCATTGATGATTTCCGGGCCATGGAAGAGGTTGTTACCCGCCGCTATCGCCGCCGTTTACGCGAGGGCGCGCCGCTTCCCGATCTGGTCTTGATTGATGGCGGCATCGGCCAGCTCCACGCCGCCCAGCGGGGGCTGGAACAGCTTGGACTTTCCATGCTGCCCATCGCCAGTCTGGCCAAACGCGAGGAAATTCTCTATCTCCCCGGCCGCGAAGATGCTCCCGTGATTCTCGACCGGCACTCCCCGGTGTTGCACCTGATCCAGCAGGTGCGCGACGAGGCGCATCGCTTCGCCATCACCTTTCATCGCCAGCGCCGCGGCAAAGCGGCTTTTCACTGAAAACCGCCCATGCAAAATCTATGGCTCGCGGATCATCGCTTCTTTAGCTGGCCGCGTTTTGCCATGCGGCGGCATCAGGCTTAGAATAGGCAGAAGAGGAAGTTCTTCCCTTCAGCCGCTCCAAACCGGCAATTTGCAAAGGAGACGACAATCATGGCCAGTTCACGCGCATTATGGTTTTTAACGGGAGTGGGTCTGGGTGCCGCGATCGGGGTGCTCTACGCTCCGCGTTCCGGGGATGAGACTCGCGAAATGCTGGGCAAAAAAGCGGAAGACAGCCGCAACGCGGTGACCCGCAAAAGCGGCGAGCTGCGCCAGTCGGTCACCCAGATGGCGGATCGCGGCCGCCAGGTCGTCAGCCGTCAGGTGGATCAGTTCCAGGCCGCCGTGGATGCCGGCCGCCAGGCCTTTCGGGAAAGCTCTACCCCGGAAACCGGCAGCTAAGGCTGCGCCGCCTTGCGGACGGCTGACGGCTCCGTCATTTTGGAGTAATCTGAAGTCAGCCGCGCCCGAGGCGTAACCTAAATGAACCACGATCTGTTAACGATCCTGACGGTCTTTGTAGTCATCACCGGTCTGGCCGCTCTGGCCGCGGTGATCCTGCTGGCCGTCATGGCGCGCCGCTTTTTCCAGCTCAGCCAGCGCGCCGACGGTCTTTTAAGCGTTCTCGAAACCCGGCTGCCGCCGCTCCTGGGCGAGGCCCAGGCCACCCTCAGCGAAACCCGCGCCCGGGTGCGGCAGATCGGTGAGCATCTCACCGTCTTCAGCCAGTTGGCCCGCAAGCAAGCCGAGCGCGCCGATGATCTGCTGGCTGATATCGCCGATCGCGTGAAACTGCAGGTCATCCGGCTGGATGACATGGTTGGCGATGTCATGACCCGGGTCGAGCAGACCCTCGATTCCCTGCAGAATTTATTGCTGCGGCCCATTAAGGATTTTGGGGCTTTGGTCAACGGCTTCCGCGCCGGACTGGACTTTTTTGTGCGCCGCCGTTCTTCTCCTCCCGCCAGCACCCGGCAGGACGAAGAAATGTTTATCTGAACGGCGCACTGGCGAAGTAAAAAAAGCGGTCCCGCCATCCGCGCCATATATACGCATTCATTCGATCCAGCCGCCGCCCAGCACCCGTTCATCCTGATATAAAACCACCGCCTGGCCCGGCGTAATCGCCCGTTGCGCTTCATCAAAGCGCACTCGCATGCGATGGTCCGGCAGGGCTTCCGCCCAGGCGGGCGCGGGCACATGGCGATTCCGGATGCGGGCCTCCACGCGCAGCGGCCCGGCGGGCGGCTGGCCCGCGATCCAGTTAACCTTGTCGGCCGTCAGCTCCTGGCTCAGCAGGCCGGCTTCGTCGCCCACCACCACCTGCTTCTGTCCCGGACGCAGCTCGATCACATACAGAGGCTCGCCCGTGGCCACGCCCAGGCCTTTTCTCTGCCCGACGGTAAAGCCATGCACGCCGTGATGCCGGGCCAGCACCTGTCCCTCGCGGGTCACCACCTCGCCCGGCTCCGGCGCCGCGAGTTGCGCGGCCAGCGCGGGCCGTTCACTCAGATAAGCCGCCACGAAATCCTGGTAGTTTTTGCCCGGCACAAAACAGATCTCATAGCTTTCCGGCTTGTTCGCCACCGGCAGTTGAAATCGTTCGGCCAGGGCGCGCACCTGCGCCTTATGCAGTTCGCCCAGCGGAAACAGGGCCCGGCTCAGCTGTTCCTGGGTCAGACCCCAGAGAAAGAATGTCTGATCCTTATCGCGATCCACCGCCCGCAGCAGTTCGTATGTGTCCGTTTCCGCATTGTGGCGCACGCGGGCGTAATGGCCGGTCGCGATCTTGCCGGCGCCGATCTGGCGGGCGGTGCGGGCCATTTCATCGAATTTCACCGCCGTGTTGCAATGGCTGCAGGGAATCGGGGTGCGGCCGGCCAGGT
Source organism: Acidobacteriota bacterium (assembly GCA_021804195.1). Next base: position 871 of record JAJZKJ010000140.1, on the reverse strand, counting down.
ATTCGGCCACGAAGGGCGCCACCACGTCGCGCTCAAAGCGGTCTTCATAGTTGACCACGTAGTAGGGAATGCCCAGGCCCTCGGCCACGCGGCGGGCATCGTGCACGTCGTCCAGCGAGCAGCAGCGGCCGGACGCGGTCGCCGGCATGCCGGGATGGCCGGCCAGGCGCCGCTGATTCCAGAGCTGCATGGTAAAGCCCACCAATGCGTGACCCTCGGCATGCAGCATCGCCGCGGCGGTCGAGCTGTCCACGCCGCCCGACAGGGCGACTACGATGCGTTCGGACGCGTTGGCTGAATCGGCGGCCATAAAAATGCTTCTTGAATGAAAAAAAGGAATGAAAGATTCCGGGCGGATTTCCGCTATGCGACGTGAACCGTGCCGCTTTTTATTTTAGCGTGGCGCGCGGGTGACAGCTCCAGCAGCCGCGCGATCTCCGCCGGTAAAATCCGGCAAAAAGCCTCGGCTTCGGCTTCCTGGTTGAGCTTCCCCAGGCTGATGCGCACGCAGGCGCGGGCCTCGGCGTCTTCCAGTCCCATGGCGGTGAGCACATGCGACGGCTCAACCGCGCCCGAGGAACAGGCCGCGCCGGTGGAAATGCAATAGCCCCGCAAATCCAGCGCGATCACCAGCGCTTCGCCGGCGATGCCGGGAATATGCAGGCAGCTGGTATTGGGCACGCGCGGCGCTTCCGCGCCCAGCGCTTCCGCCTCGGGAATGCTTTGCTTCACCGCGGCTTCCAGTGCGTCGCGCATCCGGCTTTGCCGCCGCGCTTCGGCTTCCAGATCGCGCAGGGCCAGCCGCGCGGCCGCGCCCATGCCGGCAATGCCGGCCAGGTTTTCCGTGCCCGCCCGCCGTTCGCGCTCGTGC